>CAIWCQ010000429.1 GCA_903911165.1 uncultured Actinomycetes bacterium
CGCCGTCGGGCCGGCCCCGGTGGCTCGCGCACTGGTGGCCTGCGCGGCTGCCAGGACCCCGGCGGGCGCGATGGCCGCCGGCGGCGCAACCACCGTGATCCGGGTGCGACGGCTGGCCGGGCGGCCCAACAGCATGCTGCTGTCGCTGGGTGCCTACCTCGCCGCTTTGGTGGTGCTGGTGGGGCCGACGGTCGCTGTCGCGGTGCCCTGGCTCGCCGAACTGAACCGGATCTTCCGCCCCTGACCCCACCGACCCTGACTCACCAACCCTGACCCGACCAACCCCGACCCCACCGACGCCACGAAAGGCACCCACATGAGCCCGTCCAACAATCCCGTCGCGCAGATCGGCGTCACCGGTCTGGCGGTGATGGGGTCCAATATCGCCCGCAACTTCGCCCGCCACGGCTACACCGTGGCGCTGCACAACCGGTCGATCGCCAAGACCGATGCGCTGCTGGCCGAACACGGTTCGGACGGGAACTTCGTTCGGTCGGAAACCATCGCGGAGTTCCTGGCCGCACTCGAGCGTCCGCGCCGGGTCCTGATCATGGTCAAGGCCGGCGAGGCCACTGACGCGGTGATCAACGAACTCGCTGACGCTATGGAGCCGGGTGACATCATCATCGACGGCGGGAATGCCCTCTATACCGACACCATCCGCCGCGAGAAGGCCATGCGGGATCGCGGTCTGCACTTCGTCGGCGCCGGAATCTCCGGTGGCGAGGAGGGCGCGCTCAACGGCCCGTCAATCATGCCGGGCGGGCCGGCAGAGTCCTACAAGTCACTGGGCCCGCTGCTCGAGGAGATCTCGGCCCACGTCGACGGCGTGCCATGTTGTGCCCACATCGGCCCGGACGGGGCCGGACACTTCGTGAAAATGGTGCACAACGGTATTGAGTATTCCGATATGCAGCTCATCGGCGAGGCCTACCAGCTGCTGCGCGACGCAGCGGGCCTGAGCCCGGCCCAGATCGCCGATGTCTTCACCGAGTGGAACGCCGGCGACCTCGACAGCTTCCTGGTCGAGATCACCGCCGAGGTGCTGCGCCAAACCGACGCCAAGACCGGGAAGGCGTTGGTAGACGTGATCGTCGACGAGGCCGAGCAGAAGGGTACCGGCCGCTGGACGGTGAAGTCCGCGCTTGACCTCGGCGTACCCGTCACCGGCATCGCCGAGGCGGTTTTCGCCCGCGCCCTGTCCGGCTCGGTGCTTCAGCGCCGCGCCGCTGCCGGTATGGCCTCGGGTGCGCTCGGCGAACGCCCAACGGACGCAAAGCAATTCATCACCGATGTCAGCCAGGCGTTGTACGCGTCGAAGATCATTGCCTACGCGCAAGGCTTCAACCAGATCCAGGCCGGTTCCGACGAGTACGACTGGGGCATCACCCCCGGCGTCCTGGCCACCATCTGGCGCGGGGGCTGCATCATCCGGGCGAAGTTTCTCAACCGCATCAAAGAGGCGTTCGACACCGACCCGGATCTGCCGACGCTGATCGCCGCGCCGTACTTCCGCGACGTGATCTCCGCGGCCGTCGACGGCTGGCGCCGAGTCGTGGTGACCGCCACCGAACTGGGGATCCCGATCCCAGGCTTCTCCTCGGCGCTGAGCTACTACGACGGCCTGCGCACCGAACGTCTGCCCGCCGCACTGATCCAGGGGCAGCGCGATTTCTTCGGCGCCCACACCTACGGCCGCATCGACGCCGCGCCCGAGGCGCGGTTCCACACGCTCTGGAGCGGCGACCACAGCGAAGTGCAGGCCTAAACCTGTGCGCTTCCTCGACGAGCACACGTTCGGCTATGACCTGACCTATAACGACGTCTTCATCGTGCCCGGCCGGTCCGACGTCACCTCCAGGTTCGACGTCGACCTGTCCACCACCGACGGCACCGGAACCACGATCCCCATCGTGGTCGCCAACATGACCGCGGTCGCGGGCCGGCGGATGGCCGAGACGGTCGCCCGTCGCGGTGGGATCGTGGTGTTACCCCAGGACCTGCCGATCGATGCGGTCCGCGCGACGGTGGAATTCGTCAAGAGCCGCGACCTGGTGGCCGACACCCCGGTCACGCTGGCTCCCGACGACGCGGTCTCTGACGCCGTGGCCCTGATTCACAAGCGCGCCCACGGCGCTGCGGTCGTGGTCGACGGCGGGCGCCCGATCGGCCTGGTGACCGAATCGGCGACGATCGGAGTCGACCGTTTCGCCCGGGTGCGCGATATTGCGGTGAGCGACTTCGTGACCGCGCGACTGGGCAGCGACCCCCAACTCGTATTCGACCTGCTCGAGCAGGCGCCGATCCCGGTGGCGGTACTCACCGCCCCGGACGGATCGCTCGGCGGCGTGCTGACCCGGACCGGAGCAGTACGGGCCGGGATCTACTCCCCCGCGATCGACGCCGCGGGTCGGCTTCGCATCGCCGCCGCCGTCGGCATCAACGGTGACACGGCGGCCAAGGCCCGTTCGCTGGCCGAGACTGGCATCGACGTCCTGGTCATCGACACCGCCCACGGGCATCAACACAAGATGCTCGACGCCATCAAGGCCGTCACCGCTCTGAATCTGGGCATTCCGCTGGCGGCGGGCAACGTCGTCTCCGCCGGGGGCACCCGGGATCTGATCGCCGCGGGGGCGTCGATCGTCAAGGTGGGCGTTGGGCCCGGCGCGATGTGCACCACCCGGATCATGACCGGGGTGGGCCGGCCGCAATTCTCCGCGGTTCTCGAATGTGCCGCCGCTGCAAAGGACCTCGGAGCCAACGTGTGGGCGGACGGCGGTGTGCGGCACCCCCGCGACGTTGCGCTGGCACTGGCGGCCGGTGCTTCCAGCGTGATGATCGGGTCGTGGTTCGCCGGCACCTATGAGTCGCCCGGCGACCTGATGCACGACCGCGATGGCCGACCGTACAAGGAGAGTTACGGGATGGCCTCCAAGCGCGCGGTGGCCGCCCGCACCGCAGCCGACAGCCCGTTCGACCGGGCCCGCAAGGCACTCTTCGAGGAGGGCATCTCCACCTCCCGGATGGCACTGGACCCCGATCGCGGTGGGGTGGAGGACCTGCTGGACCACATCACCTCCGGTGTGCGCAGCACCTGCACCTATGTCGGTGCCAGAAACCTTCTTGAACTGCATGAACTGGCGGTCCTAGGGGTGCAGTCGGCGGCCGGATTCGCCGAGGGACACCCACTGCCCACCGGATGGTGACCCCGCCCGACTGCACCGGGTGGCTACTATGAACCAGCACCGCTTGAACTGCCCAAAAGTCCCCGAACTGCCCAACTTCCCCAAACGGCCCAGCTGAAAGGACCCCTCAGTGCCGCAGGACCCACTCGTGGCTTGCTGTCCTGACTGCTCCCCCTGTCCTGAGCGCTGCAACGAGTCGGACGAACCGTCCTCTAGACGGCCGGGCCCAGGGTCCGGCGATCATCTCGGGTGGCTCCGGTGAGTGCGATCACCATTGCGCTCAGCCTGGTGTTCTTCGTGCTGCTGACAATGGGCACGGCGGTGTTCGTGGCGGCCGAATTCTCGCTGACCGCTCTTGAGCGCAGCACCGTCGATGCCAACGCCCGATCCGGCGGCAAGCGGGACAAGATGGTGGCCCGTGCGCACCGGACCCTGTCGTTCCAACTCTCCGGCGCCCAACTGGGTATCTCGATCACCACGCTGGCCACCGGCTTCCTGGCTGAACCGGTGCTCTCGCGGCTGCTGGTCCCGGCGCTTGAGGCGATCGGATTTCCCGCCCGTGCCGTGCCCGGCACCTCGCTGGTTCTGGCGATTCTGCTGGCCACCTCGCTGTCGATGGTGTTCGGCGAGTTGATACCCAAGAACCTCGCGGTCGCCCGGCCGCTGCCGACCGCGCGCGCCAGTGCCGGCCCGCAGATGGCGTTTTCAACGCTGTTCGCCCCGGCCATCCGGCTGACCAACGGCGCCGCCAACTCGATTCTGCGTCGGATGGGCATAGAGCCCGCCGAGGAGCTGCGCTCGGCGCGTTCGCCCCAGGAACTGGGTTCGCTGGTCCGCGGGTCCGCCGAGCGGGGAGGAATCGACGAGAGCACCGCCGATCTCGTCGACCGCTCCCTGCAGTTCGGTGCGCGTATCGCGGAGGAGTTCATGACGCCACGGACCGAAATCGAGAGCCTGCAGGCCCACCACACCGTCGCCGACCTACTGGCCGCGTCGGCTCGCACCGGTTTTTCCCGATTTCCGGTCGTCAAAGGCGACCTCGACGAAACCATCGGCCTGGTGCACATCAAGCAGCTTTTCGGGGTGCCGGCCGCCGAGCGGGCGAGCACCCGCTTGGATGCACTTGCGGTCCCGGTTCCCACCGTGCCGTCCACGTTGGACGGCGATGCACTGATGACGCAGGTCCGCGCGAACGGCCTGCAGACCGCGCTGGTGGTCGACGAGTACGGCGGCACCGCGGGCATGGTCACCGTCGAGGATCTGATCGAGGAGATCGTCGGCGACATCCGTGACGAGCACGACGACTCGACACCGGACGTGCGGTCGGACGGCTCCGGTTGGGAGGTCGCGGGTCTGCTGCGCATCGACGAGGTGGCCGCCGCCACGGGCTTTCGCGCCCCGGAAGGCGAGTACGAGACCATCGGCGGTCTGGTGCTCGAACAGCTGGGGCACATTCCTGTTCCGGGCGAGTCGGTGGACCTGGCTGCCTTCAATCCGGAGGATTCCGCCCGGATCCCGCTGCGCTGGCGAGCGACCGTGGTGGCGATGGACGGCCGCCGCATCGACCGGCTGGCCCTGATTCGATGCGACCGCTGATGGGCGCCGACATTTTGGGGGTGCTGCTGACCATCGTGCTGCTCGGGATCAATGCCTTCTTCGTCGGTTCGGAGTTCGCGTTGATATCGGCTCGACGGGACAAGCTTGAGGCGCTGGCCGAACAGGGCAAGAAGCGGGCGGTGACGGTACTGCGAGCCGGCGAACAACTGTCGCTGTTGCTGGCGGGCGCGCAACTGGGTATCACCGTCTGCTCGATCCTGCTCGGCCGCGTCGGAGAACCGGCCGTCGCCCACCTGCTGGAAAAGCCCTTCGGATTCTTCGGGATTCCGGATGCGGTGCTGCACTCGATCTCGTTCGTGCTGGCGCTGGCCGTGGTGGTGATCCTGCACGTGCTGTTGGGCGAGATGGTGCCGAAGAACATCGCAATCGCCGGCCCGGAGTCGACGGCCATGCTTCTGGTTCCCGTCTATCTGGTCTACGTGCGTGCTGTGCGCCCATTCATCAGTCTCTACAACTGGATGGCGAACACGATCCTGCGCCTCTTCGGCGTGCAGGTGAAGGATGAACTTGAGGTCACCGTATCAACGGTGGAACTCGCCGAGATGATCGCCGAGTCGCGATCGGAGGGATTACTCGACCCCGAGGAACACATGCGGCTGTCCCGGGCGCTGCAGATCCGCAATCGGGCGGCCGGCGATGTGGCAATTCCGCTCGCCGAGATCCATGCGGTTCCCGCTGCGGCGCCCGGGACCGGGCCCAGGGTGGCCGCCGTTGAACACGCCCTAGCCAAGACCGGATATTCACGCTTTCCGGTTGTCGGTGCCGACGGCGAATTCGTCGGCTTCGTGCATATCAAGGACATGCTCGACCTCGTCGACCATCCCGGTGCCGTGGTGAGCGCCTCCGCCATGCGCTACCTGCCCCGTTTGCCCGCCACCATGGCACTTCCAGACGCGCTCACCCAGCTTCGCAAGGACAACAGCCACCTGGCTCTGCTCACCGCCGCCGACGGCTCGGTATGCGGGTTGGTTGCCCTGGAAGACCTCGTCGAAGACGTGGTCGGAACCGTCCGCGACGGCACACACCGATAGGATCAGGGAACTTTCCTTCAGGGAGGAACTCATGGGTGATCGAGTCGCGGTGGGCAGTCTGCGCGTGGCACGGCCGCTGTACGACTTCATCACCGACGAGGCTCTGCCCGGAACCGGCATCAACCCCGACAGCTTCTGGTCGGGCGTGGACAAGGTCATCACCGACCTGACTCCCCGCAATGCCGCGCTGCTGGCTCGCCGCGACGATCTGCAGGCGCAGATCGATAAGTGGCACCGCCAGCGCGTCGTCGGTGGTTTCGACCCGGCCGACTACCGGCAGTTCCTGACCGATATCGGATACCTGCTTGCTGAACCCGCCGACTTCACCATTTCAACCTCCGGCGTGGACACCGAGATCACCTCGACCGCAGGCCCGCAACTCGTGGTGCCGATCCTCAACGCGCGTTTCGCGCTCAACGCCGCGAACGCCCGCTGGGGTTCGCTCTACGACGCGCTCTACGGCACCGATGTCATCAGCGCCGACGACGGCGCCGAGCCGGGCGCGAATTACAACCCGGTGCGCGGCGAGCGGGTCATTGCCTACGCCAAGCGATTCCTCGACGACGTCGTCGGACTGGGGTCGGGCAGTTTGGGATCGGGCAGTTACACCGATGCCGTCCGGTTCCTGGTCTCCGACGGCGAACTGGAGGTTGCGCTGGCCGACGGCGACGTGACCGGCCTGGCTGATCCCGGGCAGTTCGCCGGATACACCGGATCCCCGGACGCGCCGGATTCGGTGCTGTTGGTCAATCACGGTCTGCACATCGAAATCCTGATTGACCCGGGTTCAG
>CAIWCQ010000430.1 GCA_903911165.1 uncultured Actinomycetes bacterium
AGAACTACTGGTGGGGCGGCAACCTGATGGGCGTCAAGGACCGCCCGATCGTGTTCAACGTCGCCAATCGGCTCGTCTACTCACCGCATGACTACCCCAACTCGGTCTTCCCCCAGACCTGGTTCCAGACCGCCGACTTCGGCGCCGGCCTGCCGGCGGTTTTCCGCAAGGCGTGGGGCTTCATCTACGAGGAGAACATCGCCCCCATTTACATCGGCGAGTTCGGCACTAAACTCGTCGACCCCAAGGACGCCATCTGGTTGGAGGCGATCACCTCCTACATCTCCGGGGACCTGGACAACAACGGCACCAATGACATTCCCGCCGGCAACCAGGACATCAGCTGGACCTACTGGTCGTGGAATCCGAACTCCGGAGACACCGGCGGCATCTTGGCCGACGACTGGAAGACGGTCAACCAAAACAAGATGGCGTACCTGAAACCGGTCCAGTTCACCGCGGCAGGTGGAAGCTCACTGGCCGCCTTCACAGTGTCGCTGAGCTCGGCATCGACGAGTGCGGTGACGGTTGGCTACACCACCTCCAACGGTACGGCGACCGCCGGCAGCGACTACATCGCCACCTCGGGCACGCTGACCTTCGCCCCGGGCGAGACCAGTAGGACCGTCGCGATCATCGTCAACAGCGACGCCACCGCCGAGGCCAAGGAGACCTTCACCGTCACCCTGTCCAACCCGTTGGGAGCGACGCTGACCGACGCCTCAGGCGCCGGATCCATCACCGACCCGGCGACCATCCCGACACCCCCGGTCACGCCGGTCACGCCGGTCACTCCGGTGGCACTGCCGAAGGTGTCTATCGCCGATCTTGCGGTGAAGGAGGGCAACGGCACGCACGCCCATTTCATGTTCACCGCGACTCTGGATAAGGCCTCAGCTACTGCAGTCAGTGTGGGCTATGCGACCGCCAGCGGCACCGCGACCGCGGGTGTGGACTACACCGCCGCCACCGGAACCATCTCCTTCGCCCCCGGGGTGACCACCCAGCAGGTCCATGTCGACATCCTCGGTGATACCACCGTCGAACCCGACGAAACCTTCTCTGTGACGCTGTCGAACCCCTCGGGGGTCAGCATCGCCCGCGCCACCGCGATCGGGAGCATCCTCAACGATGACCTCGCCGCGGTGACTCCGACGCCACCGACCACCGGGGCAAACTACGTCGACATCATGACGTACGGCATGTTCAACGGCAACGACCATCACGGCATGGACGCCCTGGTCGGTGGGCGGACCGCGATCACCACCGAAGCCGTGGTCGCCTACAACGATCTTCGGCGATTCGCCGGCCTGGCGCCGACGACGATCGAGGACGTCGGCCGGTGGGCCTTCGCCAACGGCCTGACGAACAACGCCCAGCCCGGCGGCAACGACGTGAAGGGCGTCGGATTGTTCTACGCGATGCAGGGCGCCAAGGTCGGCTGGATTGCCGACGCCAAATACGACCCACAGATCGTGGCGGATATTGAACGCACGGCCCGTCTGGGATCAGCCGATCAGGTCATGGCGATGGTCGCCTCATATGGTCATGCCGGCTACGCCGAATACCTGCTCGCCAACGGCTACCAGACTGCCTTCATCAACACGTTGAAGATGGAGACACACTGGGCCGGCTGGATGCATGACCGCGCCCACGGCACCCTGCTGATCGAAGGGGGCGCCGCGGCCCACGACGTGAACCACCTGACCGTGCTCAGCCACGACCAGATGCGGCCGTTCATGAACGACACCTGGGACTACCCGCAGTGGCCGGCGCTGAATGTCTCGAACAAGCGGGTGATCGAGTACTTCCAAAGCATGGTGACCCTCGGTAATCCCCTGGGAGATCACTCGATCAGCGCTAGTCGCAGCAGCGGTACCGTTTCGCTCTGACCTCAGTCGAGGGCTCTGTTGAGGTGCCTGGCCAGGGTGGCCAGGTACTGCTCGCTGGTCTCCCAGGGCTGATCCGGGCTGATCAAGATGGCCAGGTCCTTGGTCATGTGACCGCCCTCGACGGCGGCGATGACCACCTCTTCGAGTTTGTGGGCGAACGCGATCACCTCGGGAGTGTTGTCGAGTTTGCCGCGATGCTCCAGCCCGCGGGTCCAGGCGAAGATCGACGCGATCGGATTGGTCGAGGTGGGCTTGCCCTGCTGATGCTGCCGGTAGTGCCGGGTGACGGTGCCGTGCGCGGCCTCCGCCTCGACGGTCTTGCCGTCCGGGGTCATCAGCACCGAGGTCATCAGGCCGAGTGATCCGTAACCCTGGGCCACGATGTCGGACTCGACATCGCCGTCGTAGTTCTTGCATGCCCAGACGTAGCCGCCCTCCCACTTCAGGCAGGAGGCCACCATGTCGTCGATGAGACGGTGCTCGTAGGTCAGTCCGCGGGAGTCGAACTCGGCCTTGTAGTCCTCTTCGAAGATGCGCTGGAACTCATCCTTGAACATGCCGTCGTAGGCCTTCAGGATGGTGTTTTTCGTCGACAGATACACCGGATAGTTCTGCTCCAGCGCATAACTGAACGTCGAGCGCGCGAAATCCTGGATCGATTTCTTGAAGTTGTACATCCCCATGACGACGCCGCCGTCTTCCGGGATGCGCACCACCTCGTGCACCATCGGCTCGCTGCCGTCCTCGGGTGTGAAGGTCAGCGTCACGGTGCCGGGCCGATCCACTTTGAAGTTCGTGGCGCGGTACTGGTCGCCGAAGGCGTGCCGGCCGATGATGATCGGTTTGGTCCAGCCCGGGACCAGGCGCGGCACGTTCGAGATGACGATCGGCGCACGGAAGATCGTCCCGCCCAAAATGTTGCGGATTGTTCCGTTCGGCGACAGCCACATCTTCTTGAGCTTGAACTCCTCGACGCGGGCCTCATCGGGGGTGATGGTGGCGCACTTCACGCCGACGCCGTGCTTGAGGATGGCTTCCGCCGAGTCGATGGTGACCTGATCGTCGGTGGCGTCCCGGTTCTCCATGCCAAGGTCGTAGTAATCGAGGTCGACATCGAGGTGCGGCAGGATCAGGGTGTCCTTGATCAACTTCCAGATGATCCGGGTCATTTCGTCGCCGTCGAGCTCGACGACGGTGCCTTTGACCTTGATCTTCTGGCCGGTCTTGCGTCCGCTCGACATGTGAGTCGCCCATCCTCCTCGGCCCCGACGAGCACGCGCTCGCCGGAGGAAACATTACAAGGGCTGATCGGACCCCCGCGCCCCGACCGACTGGCCAGCCCCGACCGACGTGCGATACGATTCGACCCGGTCATGAGTGCCAGCGCTAAGCCCCGGCTTGCTGGCCGGCAACCCTCCAACCGCGGTGGGGTGCCCTGGGTGATGACCAGGCTGGACAGCCACGCCAGGCTGCACGGCAAGCGCGGGCCCGCCATGACGGGCCCCACGGTAGATAGGGATAGCTACGTCATGAGCAATCTGAAGGCGTCATGAGCACATCAGAAGCAGAGTGGTCATTCGAGACCAAGCAGATCCACTCCGGACAGACGGCGGACGCCGGAACCCATGCCCGCGCGCTTCCGATCTATCAGACGACGTCCTACACCTTCGACAGCACCGACCACGCCGCCGCGTTATTCGGCCTGGCCGAGCCGGGCAACATCTACACCCGGCTGATGAACCCCACCACCGACGTCGTCGAGCAGCGGATCGCCGCACTCGAGGGCGGAGTGGCGGGATTGTTCCTGGCTTCGGGGCAGGCCGCGGAGACCATCGCGATTCTCAACATCGCCGGCACCGGTGACCACATCGTGTCCAGTCCCCGGCTCTACGGCGGTACCTACAACCTCTTTCACTACACGCTGCCCAAGCTGGGTATCGAGACCACGTTCGTCGACGACCCCGATAACCTGGATTCCTGGCGGGCTGCAGTGCGGCCGAACACCAAGGCTTTCTACGGCGAAACGATCTCCAATCCGAAGATCGACATCCTCGATACGCCCGGTGTGTCGAAGGTCGCCCACGACAACGGGCTGCCGCTGATCGTCGACAACACCATCGCGACGCCGTACCTGATCCAACCGATCTCCCAGGGTGCGGACATCGTGGTGCACTCGGCCACCAAGTACCTCGGCGGCCACGGCACCGCGATCGCCGGAGTGATCGTCGACAGCGGCAACTTCGACTGGACCGGCGGGCGGTTCCCGGGGTTCACCGAACCCGACCCCAGCTATCACGGCGTAGTCTTCGCCGACCTCGGCGCACCGGCCTTCGCACTCAAGGCCCGTGTGCAACTGCTGCGCGACCTGGGATCGGCGGCGGCACCGTTCAACGCCTTTCTGATCGCCCAGGGACTGGAGACACTGAGTCTGCGCATGGAGCGCCATGTCGCCAACGCCAGGAAGGTCGCCGAGTTCCTCGACGGCCGCGACGACGTCACCGCGGTCAACTACGCCGGATTGCCCGGCTCACCGTGGCATGAACGAGCAACAAAACTGGCGCCCAGGGGAACCGGAGCGGTGCTGAGCTTCGAGTTGGCCGGCGGAATCGGCGCCGGAAAGGCGTTCGTCGATGGGCTGCGACTGCACAGCCACGTCGCCAATATCGGTGACGTGCGATCCCTCGTCATCCACCCGGCGTCAACCACTCATCAGCAACTCTCCGCCGCTGAACAACGAGCCAGTGGGGTCACGCCCGGCCTGGTGCGACTGGCCGTCGGCCTGGAAGGTATCGACGACATCATTGCCGACCTCGAGTGCGGCTTCACGGCTGCGGCGGGCCGTTGAGAGACCCTGACGTGACCCTCTCCGAAGAGCGTCTGCACGCCGCGGAACTGCCGGCCGACGGTGAAGTCGGCATCGTCAATATCGGCGCATACAGGTGTGAGAACGGCACGGTGATCGACGATGTCTCGATCGCGGTGCAGCGCTGGGGCGAGCTATCCCCCAACCGCGACAACGTCGTCGTGGTGCTGCACGCCCTCACCGGAGACTCCAACGTGCCGGGCTGGTGGAACGGTGTCACCGGTCCGGGCGCACCGATCGATACCGACCGCTGGTGCGCCATCGCGACCAACGTCCTGGGCGGCTGCCGCGGGTCCACCGGACCCAGCTCAGCGGCGCCGGACGGAAAGCCCTGGGGCTCAAGGTTTCCGGCCGTCACGGTGCGTGATCAGGTCGACGCTGACATCGCCGCACTGGCCGCCCTTGGCATCACCGAGGTGGCCGCAGTCGTCGGTGGCTCGATGGGCGGAGCGCGCGCGCTGGAGTGGATGATCGGCCACCCCCAGCGGGTGCGGTCCGCACTGGTCTTGGCCGTCGGCGCGCGGGCAACAGCCGATCAGATCGGCACCCAGAGTTCTCAGATCGCGGCGATCACCTCTGACCCAAACTGGCAGGGCGGCGATTATTACGGCACGGGCCGGTCCCCGGACAGCGGAATGGCGCTGGCACGCCGGTTCGCGCATCTGACCTACCGAGGCGAACTAGATCTGGACACCCGGTTCGGCAACGATGCCCAAGACGAGGAAGTTCCGTTATCCGGCGGCCGCTACGCGGTGCAGAGCTACCTGGAGTACCAGGGCGCCAAGCTAGTCGACCGTTTCGACGCCGGCAGTTACGTGACCCTGACCGAGACACTGTCCAGTCACGACGTGGGCCGCGGTCGCGGCGGCATCGACACCGCGCTGCGGTCGTGCGCGGTCCCGGTCGTGGTCGGCGGGATCACCTCCGATCGGCTCTATCCACTGCGACTGCAGGAGGAGCTCGCCGCCCTGTTGCCGGGTTCGACCGGTCTGAGAGTGGTCGAGTCGATCTACGGGCACGACGGCTTCCTGCTCGAGACCGAGGCTGTCGGCGAGTTGATCCAGGAGACCCTCGCACTGGCAGCGCCGCGCCGGTGAGCGATCCGCGGCGGGAACGCTCGCTGTCCTTCGGTTCCGAGGCCGCCGCTTACGAGCGGGGACGGCCCTCGTATCCGCCAGAAGCTGTCGATTGGCTACTGGCGCCCACGGACACCTTCAAAGCCCGCGAGGTCCTCGACCTCGGCGCCGGAACCGGCAAGCTGACCACCCGACTGGTCGAGCGGGGCCTTAGCGTCACCGCCGTCGATCCCATCGCCGAGATGCTGGACATGCTGCGTGGCGCCCTGCCGGATACGCCGGCCCTGCTCGGCTCTGCCGAACAGATCCCGTTGCCGGACAACGCCGTTGACACGGTCCTGGTGGCACAGGCCTGGCACTGGTTCGACCCTGAACGCGCAACCGCCGAGATCGTTCGCGTGCTGCACCCCGGCGGCCGGCTCGGGGTGCTGTGGAATACCCGCGATGAACGGTCAGGCTGGGTCAGAGACTTCGGCCGGATCGTCGGTCTCGAGCATGACCGGGACAGAGCCACGGTGGATCTGCCGACGTCGTTCACCGATGTGGCGACCCATCAGGTCCAGTGGACCAACTACATCACCCGGGACGCGCTCATCGATTACGTCGCCTCACGCAGTTACTGCATCACCTCACCTGCCGAGGTCCGCACCCGCACGCTGGAAAATGTCCGAGAATTGCTGGATACACATCCGGCGCTGGTCAATTCGACCGGGCTGGCGATGCCGTACGTCACCGTCTGTGTGCGGGCCACGCTGGCCTGACTCACAACTCAGCTGGTGCCCAGCGGGTCGATGGTGAAGGCGATATAGGCCACTACGGCGCAGACCACCGACATGGTGGCGACGTCGAGGCGTTTGGAGCGCACCACCAGCAGGCCGGCCTGGTCCTCGGGCAGCAGCAGTCTCAGACCCGCGGCCACCCCCACACCGATCCCGATCAGCAGCGCGCCGCGGCGCCAGAATCCGGCAGCCACGAGGACAAGGGCAAGGGCGAAGATCACCGCGACGGACAGGATCGGCCACTGGGCGCGCGCGGTCATCCGGCCGCTTCTGCCAGTTCCACCACGTTGCT
The DNA here is from genome assembly GCA_903911165.1 of uncultured Actinomycetes bacterium. GTDB lineage: Bacteria > Actinomycetota > Actinomycetes > Mycobacteriales > Mycobacteriaceae > Mycobacterium. The sequence goes on from CAIWCQ010000430.1 coordinate 6,903, forward strand.
CAGCAGGAAAGCACGCGTCAAGGGTCCGACGCCACCCGGATTCGGCGATACCTGCCCCGCGGCGTCCCACACGTCCGGCGCCACGTCCCCGGTGAGCTTGCCCTCGACCCGGCTGACCCCGACATCGACCACTGCCGCGCCGGGGCGCACCATGTCGGAGGTCAGCATGTGCGGAACACCCACCGCGGCCACGATGATGTCCGCCTGCCGGGTCAAGCCCGGTAAATCGCGAGTTCCGGTGTGGCACAGGGTGACCGTTGCGTTTTCGGTACGCCGGGTCAGTAGCAGGCCCAGCGGTCTACCGACCGTGATGCCGCGGCCGATCACGACCACATGCGCGCCGTCGATCGGCACGTCGAAGCGGCGCAGCAGTGCCACGATGCCACGTGGCGTGCACGGCAGCGGTGCCTTCTCGCCCAGCACCAGTCGGCCCAGGTTGACCGGATGCAGACCATCGGCGTCCTTGGCCGGGTCGATGCGTTCCAGAGCGGCGTTCTCGTCCAGGTGCCGAGGCAGCGGCAGTTGCACGATGTACCCGGTGCAGGCCGGATCGGCGTTGAGTTCGTCGATGGTGTCGTTGAGTTGCGCCGCGCTGACGTCGGCGGGTAGATCGCGACGGATCGAGGTGATGCCGACCTTGGCGCAGTCGGAGTGTTTGCCGCGCACGTACGCGTGCGAACCGGGATCATCCCCGACCAGGACGGTGCCCAATCCCGGCGTCCGACCGGCCGCAGCCAACGCGGCTACCCGCTTGGTGAGATCGACGAAGATCTCGTCACGGGTGAGCTTGCCGTCCAAAATCTGCGCGGGCACGGCTACATTCTGCATATGGACGGCGCCCTCGATGTTTTCAGCCCGGCGAAACTGGGACCGATCACCCTGCGTAACCGGATTATCAAGGCCGCCACATTCGAGGGCCGCACACCCGATGCGCTGGTCACTGACGACCTGATCGAGTTCCACCGGACCATCGCCGCCGGCGGAGTGGGAATGAGCACCGTGGCGTACTGCGCGGTCAGCCCCGGCGGTCGCACCGACGGTAAGCAACTCTGGATGCGGCCCGAGGCACTGCCGGGGCTGCGTCGCCTGACTGACGCGGTGCACGCGCAAGGTGCAGCGATCAGCGCACAGATCGGCCACGCCGGCCCGGTTGCCAACGCCGCGTCAAACAAAGCCAGGGCCCTGGCCCCGGTGCGGTTCTTCAACCCGATCGGGATGCGTTTCGCCAAACACGCCAGCCGCGATGACATCGACGAGGTGATCGCTGCGCATGCCGCGGCGGCACGCCTGGCCATCGAGGCAGGGTTCGACGCGGTCGAGGTCCACCTCGGCCACAACTACCTGGCGAGCTCGTTTCTGTCCCCACTGATCAACCGGCGGACCGATGACTTCGGCGGATCGTTGGAGAACCGCGCGAAGGTCGCCCGCGGCATCGCGCTCGCGGTGCGCCGCGAGTCCGAACGCGACGGCTCGGCGCAGATCGCCATCACAGCCAAGCTGAACATGACCGATGGGGTACGCGGTGGCATCTCGATCGAGGAGGCGCTGCAGACCGCACGGTGGCTGCAGGATGACGGTGCGCTCGACGCCCTGGAGCTGACGGCGGGCAGCTCGCTGGTCAACCCCATGTACCTGTTCCGCGGCGACTCACCGATCAAGGAGTTCGCGGCCGCGTTCCCCCCACCGCTGCGCTGGGGCATGCGGATGACCGGCAAGAAGTTCCTGCGGGAGTACCCCTATCGGGACGCCTTCCTGCTCCGAGATGCTGAGCGGTTCCGCGCCGACCTGACGATGCCGCTGATCCTGCTGGGCGGGATCACCAACAGGGCGACCATGGACAAGGCCATGGCGGAGGGTTTCGATTTCGTCGCGATGGGCCGGGCGCTGCTGGCCGAACCTGACCTGATCAATCGGATCCGGGCCGACGGCGATCAGAACTCGGTGCGCTCGATGTGCAATCACTGCAACAAGTGCATGCCCACCATCTACACCCGGACACGGTGTGTAGTGACCGGCGGCCCCTAAGCTCAATGGCGATGAGTCAGCCCACCGCGCCCGTTCTGACCGTCCGGTACAACGGGCCGCCGCGCACCTTCGCCGCCGGACATGACGTCGTCGTGGGCCGCGACCTGCGAGCCGACGTGCGTCTTGCCCATCCACTGGTGTCGCGCGCCCACATCGTGCTGCGGTTCGACCCGACCGTGTCCGGCGGTCGCTGGATGGCGATCGATAACGGTTCCCTCAACGGGATGTACAGCTTCGGCCGGCGGGTGCAGGAAGTAGTGATCAGCGACGGCATGACGGTGAATCTGGGAAATCCGGACGGCCCGCCGCTGAGCTTCGAGGTGGGCCGGCCGCAGGGCATAGTCGGCCGACCGCCCGAGACCTCCACGGTAATGATCCCGGGGCAGCCGACCCAACCTCCGACCCGCCCGCCGTATCAGCCGCCCCCGACGCTTCCGCCGACGCTGACCCCGACGCTTCCGCCGACCCCGCACGTGCCTCCGGCCCCGGATGCCGCGCCCACTGAGATGGGGCCATCGCCGGCGCGCGGCGGTTCCGGATCGACTCGGGCGACCTCAATGCTCAAGATCCTGCGGCCCGGATCTTCCGCGGAGGTGCCACCGGGAGCATTGAAGATTGGCCGGGCAACCGATAACGACATCGTGATCCCGGACGTGCTGGCGTCACGCCACCACGCCACGCTGATCCCAACTCCGGGCGGGACGGAAATCGTCGACAACCGTTCGATCAACGGAACGTTCGTCAACGGCGACCGGGTGAATACCGCGCTGCTGAACGACGGCGACGTGGTCACGATCGGCAACGTCGACCTGGTGTTCACGAGCGGAAACCTGCTGCGCCGCACCGAAACCGCGGCGACGGGTACCGGCGGACTCGACGTGCGTGGTGTCACCTGGACGATTGAGAACAACAAGACCCTGCTGGACAACATCTCGCTACTCGCGCGGCCCGGAACCCTCACGGCCATCATCGGGCCTTCCGGCGCCGGAAAGTCCACCCTGGCGCGGTTGATCGCCGGTTACACCCATCCGAGTAGCGGGACGGTCGCTTTCGAGGGCCGCAACGTCCACGCCGATTACGCCGCGCTGCGTTCCCGGATCGGCATGGTGCCCCAAGACGATGTGGTGCACGGCCAGTTGACCGTCAACCAGGCGCTGATGTACGCCGCCGAGTTGCGACTGCCACCGGACACCACCGCACAGGACCGCCAGCAGGTGGTGGCGGAGGTACTCAGTGAACTGGAGATGACACAGCACGCCGACACCCGGGTCGACCGACTCTCCGGCGGGCAGCGCAAGCGGGCCTCGGTGGCGCTGGAACTGCTGACCGGGCCGTCGCTGCTCATCCTCGACGAGCCCACCTCGGGCCTGGATCCTGCGCTGGATCGCCAGGTGATGACGATGCTGCGCGATCTGGCCGACGCCGGACGCGTCGTGCTGGTGGTGACGCACTCGCTGACGTATCTCGATGTCTGCGATCAGGTGCTTCTACTCGCACCAGGTGGCAAGACCGCGTTCTACGGGCCGCCGGCACAGATCGGTCCGGCGATGGGTACCACCAACTGGGCCGACATCTTCAGCAATGTGGCCGGTGATCCGCAGGCGGCCAGCGATCGCTACCTCGCGTTGACCGGGCCGCAACCGCCACCGCCACCGGTCGAGGCGCCGTCGGACGTCGGCGAGCCCACCCACACCAGCCTGCGGCGCCAGTTCTCGACAATCGTGCGGCGCCAGATCCGGCTAATCATCTCCGACCGCGGCTATTTCATTTTCTTAGCGCTGTTGCCGTTCATCATGGGCGTGCTATCGCTGGCCGTACCGGGCACCGCCGGGTTCGGGGTGCCTGATCCAATGGGCGACGCACCCAACGAGCCCGGGCAGATACTGGTGCTGCTCAATGTCGGCGCGATCTTCATGGGCACTGCTTTGACCATCCGCGATCTCATCGGCGAGCGTCCGATTTTCCGCCGCGAGCAGGCGGTCGGATTGTCGACGACGGCGTATCTGCTGGCGAAGGTGTGCGTGTATTCGGCGTTCGCTGTTCTGCAGTCCGCGATCGTCACCGCGATCACGATCATCGGCAAGGGAGCACCGACCCAGGGTGCGACAGTGCTCGGCAACTCGACACTGGAGCTCTTCGTCAGTATGGCCGCGACGACGGTGGCCGCCGCGATGGTGGGCCTCGCGTTGTCGGCGCTGGCGAAGTCCAATGAGCAGATCATGCCGCTGTTGGTGGTCGCGATCATGAGCCAGTTGGTGTTCTCCGGCGGCATGATCCCGGTGACCGACCGAGCGGTCCTCGATCAGATGTCATGGTTCACCCCGGCGCGGTGGGGATTCGCCGCGTCGGCCTCCACTGTGGACCTGACCACGCTGGTTCCCGGCCCGCTGACACCCAAGGACCGATGGTGGGAGCACACAGCGTCGAGTTGGCTCTTCGACATGGCCATGCTGGCGTTGCTGAGCGTGGGCTATCTCAGCTTCGTGCGGTGGAAGATTCGGCTGAAGTCCGCTAGCTGAGCATTGCGTTGCGACGCTCACTCCCCCGAAACATCGAGGCCATGCGCGGCGGCGAAGGCCAGCCCCTGCGCGACGTCGATGCGGGCGCCCCGGCAGGCCGCTGTGGTCCAGAGGGTGGGATCAATGCGGGCACCGCGCAGATCGGCCTCCTCGAGTCGCAGGCCCTGGGTACGCACCCCGGTCAGATCGCAGCCCCGCAGCACTGCCTTGCGCAGATCGGCCCGCACCAGCGACGCCTCCCTGAGTCGGCAGCCGGATAGATCAACCCCTCTCAAGTCGGCCCCTGCCAGCACGGTCAGCGTGAAGTCGACTTCGTCGCATACGATCGGCCGCATCCGGCAGTCCTCGAATGTCGATCCCAACATGCTGCAGTTCCGAAAGGTGCTGTGCCACAGGGTGCTCCGCACGAATCGGCAGTTGCGGAATGCCGAACCGAGATGTACCGATTCGGAGAAGTTGACGCCGCTGAAATCGCATTCGGTGAACACCCCCCGCTCGGTGCG
>CAIWCQ010000431.1 GCA_903911165.1 uncultured Actinomycetes bacterium
CACTGCTGGATCGTCATGGTGCGGCCCTTGCCGTCCACCAGACTCATCTGATCGTCCATCCCCGCCTGCGCGGTCCCAGCCCCGACGAACAAGGCCGACGACGCCGCGACGAGCGCGACCAGAACACGAACTGATTTCATGAATTCCCCTGGCGATTGCGAAGAAGGTCACTGAACACCCGATGAAGATAACGGTATCGCCACGATGCCAGCAACCCGAACCCGATCTGCGGCGCCGGACCGATTCGGCCCGGACCTTAATCGGAAGTCGAAATCCCCTGGCTGAGCGCGGGCGATACGAAAAAATCGCCATGAACTCAACCCTGCGGAACTCATCAGTTAAACACTGTGTGGCGGAACGTTTTCCCGCAACCAACGGTCCCGCTCGGCGTCCTCGGCGGAGACGTCCACGTCACGTTCATCGGAGGACGTCCGCGGGAGCGAGGTGCCGAAGACTTGTTCCACGGTGGCCCGGGTGGGGCGCTCGGAGCTCACCGCAATGACCTGACGCAGTGAGCGACTCCACATTCCCGAGATTTCTGATCGTCATGAGCCGATAACCCCGTGTTCACCGATCTCATCGCCGGGGTTTTCACATCTCGAGGTTGGACAATTCGGCGATCACGTGGGCCGCAAGCGGTCCCAGGGTCGCCATGCCGTCCCGGACCGCCGCGCGGGAGTCGGCGAGGTTCACCACCAGCGTGCTGCCCGAAATCCCGGCCAGGCCGCGCGACAGACCCGCGTCAGTGCTACCGGCCGCTACGCCGGAGGCGCGCAAGGCCTCGGCGATACCCGGCAATTCCCGATCGAGTACCGCACCGGTGGCCTCCGGTGCCACGTCGCGCGGTGTGACACCGGTTCCACCGACCGAGATCACCAGGTCGACCCCGCCGATGACCGCGGTGTTGAGCGCATTGCGGATTTCGACCTCGTCGCCGGACACCACCACGACGCCGTCGACGACGAACCCGGCCTCGGCGAGCAATTCGGCGACCAGGGGGCCGCTGCTGTCCTCTTCCACCCCGCGGGCCCTGCGATCATCGACAACCACGACCAGTGCGCGGGGCGTCGCGCCATCCCCGGGCGTCACTGCTCCGCCTTACCGAGCGTCACCTGAACCGTCTGACTGGTTCCGGCGGGATCGATGTAGGTGAGAGTCAGTCTGTCCCCCGGCGCCCGCGACCGGACCGCTGCCACCAAGGCGTTGGCGCTGCCAATGACGCGGTCGTCGACCTTGGTCACCACGACCCCGCTGGGCAGACCGGCGGTCGCGGCCGGGCCGCCCTTGACCACGTCGACGATCTTCGCGCCCGGGGCGGTCACGTCATTGCTGACCTGCACCCCCAGCGAGGCATGGGACGCGGTTCCGGTGCTGATCAGTTCATCGGCGATCCGCTTGGCCTGATCCACCGGGATCGCGAAGCCCAGGCCGATCGAGCCACTCTGGGCCGCCGGGGAGTCGCCGCCGAGGGTGGCGATCGCAGAGTTGATACCCACCAGTTCGCCGCTCATGTTGACCAGCGCTCCGCCGGAGTTGCCCGGGTTGATCGCCGCGTCGGTCTGGATCGCATCGAGCACGGTGTTCTGGTTGTTGGCGTCGCCGCCGGCGGCAACCGGCCGGTTCAGCGCGCTGACGATGCCGGTGGTGACGGTGCCCTCCAGTCCCAGCGGCGAGCCGATAGCGACGACATCCTGGCCGACCCGCAGGCTGGCCGAAGAACCCAGACTGATCGGCGTCAAGCCGGAGACGCCTTCCGCCCGCACCACCGCGATGTCGCTGGACGGGTCGGTGCCCACGATGGTGAACGGCGCGGTGCGGCCGTCAGCAAAGGTCACTGTCGCATTCATTCCGGGCTCGGGGGCTGCACTGGGGTCACCGGGGCCGGCCGGCTCGCGGGCCCCGGGGGGCACGCCAACTTTCGTCGCGGAGACGACATGGCTGTTGGTCAGGATCAAACCGTCGGCGGATAAGACGATTCCCGAACCCTCCTCGGAGGCGCGTCCGAGTTTCGTTTCCAGTTTGACCACGCTGGGCACCACCTTCGCGGCGACCTGCTCGACCGTTCCGATCGGCGCACTGACCGCGGGGATGTTGCGCCCGTTGGGGGCGGGGCTGGTGATCGTGCCGGCCGGCCGGCCACCGGATTGGGCAGTCATCGCGACCATGCCACCGACACCGGCCGACACTGCGGCGATAGCCAAGGCGCCGACCGTCATGGCCACCGGACGGAAGCGCTTACGCGCCGGCGGCGACATCCCGGCCGCGCCGACCGGTTGTGCGGCCTGGGAAGGATAGGGTGCCGGCCCATAGTGCCCCTGGGTGTTCGCGTAGCGCCAGTCGTAGGGCTGCTGGTAACCGGTTTGGTGATAGCCGGATTGGTTAGAGCCCGGCGCCGCTTGCTGATTCGGCACCCGTCGGCCGGCCTGCTGCGGCGTCGAGTAGCGCGGGTCCTCTGTCATGGTCGCGTGTTTGCTCTTTCTCGATGGCGATGCACGAACGCGTCGCTGTGTTCCGTTCAGCTTGCCGTCTACTACTGAGAATCGACTGAGATGACACTCGGTTTGGACGATTCGGTGTCGCTATTGGCGTCGAAATCGCGATTTCCCAAGCCATTTTCGCTGTGGGCGGAGTCCGGTCGGTACGTCGACACGGTTCGCCGACCCGGCAACAGGACGTGAAACGTGGTTCCGGGTGGGATTCCGCCGGGGACCGTCTCCCCAATCCGGATCATGCCCCCGTGCTTGACGACAACCTGTTTGACGATCGCCAGACCCAGTCCCGATCCGGCCATGGCTCGCGCCGACGTCGAGCGGTAGAACCGCTCGAACACCAGGCCCCGCTCCTCCGGAGCGATACCGGGTCCCTGATCGGAGACGATCAGTTCGGCGTGCGCGGTATCGATCTGACTCAATTGCAGTCCGACCGTGCCGCCCGGCGGACTCCACTTCGCGGCATTGTCCAAAAGGTTGAGCACCGCCCGCGACAGGCCCGCCGCATCACCGTGGACCTGCCAGCCGATGACGTCGACGTCGAAGTCGATGTCGTTGCGCCGGCGCCGAACCCGCTCGAGGCTGCGGTCGACGACCTCGGTCATCTCGACGTCTTCGAGCCCCCTGCCGTGTGCGTTGTCCTCGCGGGTGAGGTCCACCAGATCGCCCACCAGAGTGGACAATTCCTCGATCTGGCCGATCACATCGGAACGCAGATCCGAGAGTTCGCTCTCCGGGATCGGCGGCGCGCCCGGAGCGCTGGAGGCCATCAGCAGTTCGACATTGGTGCGCAACGACGTCAGCGGGGTCTTGAGCTCGTGGCCGGCATCCGCGACCAGCCGGGTCTGCCGATCGCGGGATTCGGCCAGCGCCCGCAGCATTGCGTTGAAAGCCTCAGTGAGCCGGGCCAATTCGTCGCTGCCGACCACCGGTATGGGGCGCAGATCGTCGGTGCGGGCCACCCGTTCGGCGGCCTCGGTGAGCCGGCCCACCGGCCGAAGACCGGCTCGGGCCACCATGCCGCCGGCGACCGCGGCGACCACCACGCCGATCCCGCCGACCGCCAACAGCACCCATTTGAGCTTGTTCATCACCTCGTTGGTGGGTTGCAGACTCTTGGAAATCAGCAGCGAACTGCCGTTGGGCAGGTGGATGGCCAGCACGCGTTGATCGCCGACCGTGCGACGCGACATGAACAACTCGCCGCGGATCACCGACTTCTCCGGTTGACCAACCGGCAGCGTCTGCCCCTGTTGGTTGGCGGTGTAGACGGATCGACCCGGGTTGACCAGCATCGCGTTCACATCGGAATAGGCGGTTCCCTCGATGGCCTTGCCCGGGTCGGCGGCCAATGAACCACTCGCGATCAGCAACTGAGCCCGACTCTGCAATTGGTTGTCGATGTCGGTGTACAGCGCCGCAGAGACCACCGCGTACACCGCCACAGCCATAAGTACGACGACCATCGCGACCATCGACATGGCCAGCAGCATCACCCGCCACCGCAGGGACAGCGATGTGGTGGCTTTCGCGGGCACTCCCATCGCCCGTGCGCGCCGCTTCAATCCGACCATCAGGGTGGTGTCTCACGCAGCACATAACCCACGCCGCGAACGGTGTGGATCAGCCGCGATTCTCCTTCTGCTTCGGTCTTTCGCCGCAAATAGCCGACGTAAACCTCGAGTGCGTTACCGGAGGTCGGAAAATCGAAACCCCAAACCTCTTCGAGGATTCGGCTGCGAGTGAGGACCCGCCGCGGGTTCGCGATCAGCATCTCCAGCAGTGAGAACTCGGTACGGGTCAGGCTGATCAGCCTGTTGCCGCGTTGCACATCGCGGGTGGATGGGTCCAGGGTGAGATCGGCGAAGGTCATCACCGCACCGTCGCCACCCTCCTCCGGTCCGGTGCGGCGCAGCAGCGCGCGGAGCCTGGCAAGCAGTTCCTCGAGGGCGAACGGCTTGGGAAGATAGTCATCCGCCCCGGCGTCGAGGCCCGACACCCGTTCGGACACCGTGTCGCGGGCGGTGAGCACCAGGATCGGCAGGTCGTCTCCGGAGCTCCGGAGTTGACGGCACACCTCTAGGCCGTCCAATCGGGGCATCATCACGTCCAACACCAGCGCATCGGGGCGTTCGTTGGTGATCGCCTCAAGCGCCTCGACGCCGTCCTCGGCAAGATCGACGGTGTAACCGTTGAAAGCCAGGGAGCGCCGCAGCGACTCCCGTACCGCTCGATCATCGTCGACTACGAGTATGCGCACGATTTCCAGTGTCAACCTATCGACTTAGATTCGTCTGAGAGACGCGCCGCGGGAGCGTCGATCCGCGCGTCCGAGGTGTTCAGCGCTTGTCGAAATCGATCAGGCCGAGACGGGCAGCCTTGAGCAGCCGTCGCGGAACCTTATGCTGGCGGCCACCCACCGAAACCGTGACCAGGCCGGTGGCGGTCGCCTTCCACTGCGAACGCCGACTGCGGGTGTTGGAACGCGACATCCGGCGTTTGGGCACAGCCATGGCGAAGATCTCCTCGTGATGCTGCCGCATAGATGTAGCGGCCGAAGGGTTGATAATAGCCGCAGAACGCCCACTTCGCCAAAGCGGGCGGGGAGCGGCCACCCGGGTCGCGTGCAGCGGTTAACCTGCCGGTTAGCCCGGGCGGGGCCACCACAGTCCGGGCCGCCGAGGGAGGACGCACCCATGACGACCGCCGCCGGCATGGTCCGGATCGGGAACTGCTCGGGTTTCTACGGCGACCGGGCGGCCGCGATGCGCCAGATGC
>CAIWCQ010000432.1 GCA_903911165.1 uncultured Actinomycetes bacterium
AGCCAGCCCGGTGGTCTCCGATCCGCTCCGACTGCTGGACATCTGCGCCACCTCCGACGGTGCGGCCGCACTGATCGTGGCCAGTAAGTCCTTCGCGGAGAAGCATCTCGGATCGCTGGCCGGTGTGCCGTCGGTGCGCGCCGTGTCCTGCGCCACCCCGAATTACCCGCAGTCCATGCCGGAGCTTCCCGATATCGCCACCGACTCCACGGCCGTGGTGGCCGCGCCGGATCGGGCGTTCAAGGACCACATCCTCGACACCGCCTACGCCGAGGCCGGTATGGGCCCCGAGGATCTGAGCCTCGCTGAGGTCTACGACCTGTCCACCGCGCTGGAACTCGACTGGTACGAGCATCTCGGGTTATGCGCCAAGGGTGAGGCCGAGCAGTTGTTGCGCTCCGGTGCCACCACGATCGGCGGACGCATCCCGGTCAATGCCTCCGGCGGGCTGGCCTGCTTCGGCGAGGCGATCCCGGCCCAGGCCATCGCGCAGGTCTGCGAATTGACCTGGCAGCTCAAGGGCCAGGCCACCGGCCGGCAGGTCGAGGGCGCCAAGGTCGGCATCACTGCCAACCAGGGCCTGTTCGGCCACGGCTCGTCGGTGATCGTCGCGCGCTAGGCAGCTGCCGCCCCGCGCGCCATCTCGCGCCCCTCGCCCCCCTCGCGCCCCCGCGAGCGTGCGTGTCGGTGCACCGACACGCCGCTACGGCCGTACCGCAGCGCACGCTCGGCGGATCAGGCAACACCCAGGTACGCCGCGCGAACAGCGTCGTCGGCTAACAACTCTCGGGCCGGACCCTCGCGGGTGACGGCACCGGTCTCCAGGATGTAGGCCCGGTCGGATCGGCTCAGCGCCTGGGCGGCGTTCTGCTCGACCAGCAACACCGTGGTGCCGGCGGCGTTGATCTCAGCAATGATGGAAAAGATCTGCGAGATCATCATGGGCGCCAGGCCCATCGAGGGTTCGTCGAGGAGCAGTACCCGCGGCCGAGCCATCAGGGCCCGACCGATGGCCAGCATCTGCTGTTCGCCGCCGGAGAGCGTGCCGCCGGTCTGCTTGCGCCGCTCGGCCAGCCGCGGAAACGTGGCGAATACCCAGTCCAGTCGCTCATCGTGGGCGGCCTTGGACTCGAACTTGCGCCCGTAGCAACCCATTTCGAGGTTCTCGACGACGGTCATGCCCGGAAAGACACCGCGGCCCTCCGGTGCCTGCACCAGACCGTCGATAACCCGCCGGTGCGCCTTGAGGCGACTAATGTCGCGGCCGTCGAACCACACCGAACCCGATTCCAGGGGCAGCAGGCCGGAGATGGCGCGCATCAGGGTGGTCTTACCGGCTCCGTTGGCACCCAGCAGAGTCACCAACTCACCCTGCCGCACGGACAGCGAAACGCCATGCAGCGCTTCGATTTTGCCGTAGCGAACTTTAACGTCGCGAACCTCGAGCAGTACCTTATCGGTGTCAGTCATCGGGAACTCCCAGGTATGCGGCGATCACCGCGGGGTCCTCGCGGATCTCGGCCGGCAGGCCATCAGCGATCTTGCGGCCGAACTCCAGCACCACGATACGGTCGGTGACATCCATCACCAGTCGCATGTCGTGTTCGATCAACAGCACCGTGTAGCCGTCATCCCGGATGACCCGGATCAGGTCGATCAGAGCGGCTTTCTCGCTGGGGTTGAACCCCGCCGCTGGTTCGTCCAGGCACAGCAGCTTGGGTCCGGTGGCCAGGGCGCGGGCGATCTCCAGCCGACGCTGATCGCCATAGGGCAGATTTTTGGCCTTCTCCCCGCTGCGGTGGGCGATGCCGACGAACTCCAGGAGTGCGACCGCCCTCTCGATGGCGGCGCGTTCCTCCCGGCGGTGCCGGGGCGACCGGACCAATGCGCCCGGTACCGACGTCCGGTGCCGGGCGTCGGTGCCGACGACGACGTTCTCCAGGGCCGTCATCTCGCCCCACAGCCGGATGTTCTGGAATGTGCGGGCAATGCCCAATTGGGTGATCTCGTGCCGCTTGCGGCGGCCGAGTGTGGTGCCGTCGAACACCACCGAGCCCGCACTCGGGCGATAGACGCCGGTGATGGCGTTGAAGCAGGTGGTTTTGCCGGCACCGTTCGGGCCAATAAGGCCGAGAATCTCCCCGCGCCGGATCTCGAAGCTCACCGCGTCCAGAGCGGTCAACCCACCGAACCGAACACTGAGATCAGTGGTGGACAGCAGCGCCGGAGCTGTCATGAGGCGACCTCGGTGTCATCGGCCCGGCGGAGCAGGTTGCGTGCCGATTTCCCGTAGGCCAGCAGTTGCTGCCGAAC
>CAIWCQ010000433.1 GCA_903911165.1 uncultured Actinomycetes bacterium
CCGCTCACTGATGGTGCTGACCGACAGTTCAGCGAAGGGCTTCTCCTGGAGCAACTCACGGACCGCGGCGACGATCGCGTGGCGTTGCTTATCGCCACGGCGCCGGGGGGAACCCGCGGACTCCACGGCGGACCCCTGCGCTGCACTCACCTGTTCACCTTGCACCACGCCGACGCCGGAGAAAACTTGACAGCCGTCAATTCGGCTAGCAGAGTTTTTCCACAGCGCCCCATCGTCCTTCAAGGAGCAGCGATGACCACCGTCAATACCCCGCGGTACCTACTCGATCAGGCGCGGCGCCGGCTCACCCCGACACTCAACACCATCCCCGGGATGGGACTGCTCGACGAACGGTTGCGTGAAACGCAGTGGCCGGAATTCGTCTTCGCCGAACCGCCGCCGGGCAGTGGGCTCAAACCGGTGATGGGCAATAACGGCATGCCGATGTTGGGCCACCTCATCGAGGTCTTCCGCGGCGGACCCGACTACGTGCTGGAGACCTACCGGAAGTTCGGTCCGGTGCACTACAGCAAAACCCCCGCGCTCAACGCGGTCGCCGCCCTCGGCCCGGACGCCACCCAGGAAGTGTTCTCCAACCGGAACAAGGACTTCTCGACCGTTGCCTGGCAGACGGTCATCGGGCCGTTCTTCAACCGCGGCCTAATGCTGATGGACTTCGACGAGCACATGTACCACCGCCGGATCATGCAGGAGGCGTTCACCCGCACCCGGCTGTCCGGCTACATCAAACACATGGACGCGGTGGCCACCGCGGTGGTTGCGAAGGACTGGCCGGTCAACGACGGGCGATTCCTGTTCATGCCGGCGGTCAAGGAACTCACCCTCGACATCGCCTCGGTGGTGTTCATGGGACATGAGCCCGGTAGCGACCACGAACTGGTGACGAAGATCAAGACGGCCTACGAGACCACCACCCGGGCCGGTGGCGCGATCATCCGCACCCCGGTCCCGCCGTTCAAATGGTGGCGCGGACTACAGGCCCGCAAGGTGCTGGAGGAGTATTTCATCGAACGGGTCCGCCAACGCCGAACCGCCGAGGGCACCGACATGCTGACCGTGCTGTGCCACACCGCAGATGACGACGGGAACACCTTCACCGACACCGACATCGTCAACCACATGATATTTCTGATGATGGCCGCTCACGACACGTCGACGTCGACACTCACCACGATGGCCTACCACTTGGCCGCCAACCCGAACTGGCAGCAGCGCTGCCGTGAGGAGGGCGATCGGATCGGCGACGGCCCGCTCGACATCGACGAGCTGGACAAGCTGGAGACCCTCGACCTCGTGATCAACGAGTGCTTGCGCCTCGTCACCCCGCTGCCGTTCAGCCTCCGCCGGGCGGTCCGTGATACCCAGATTCTGGGCCACTACATTCCCGCTGGAACCAACGTGACCCTGTGGCCGGGCATGAACCACCGGTTACCGGAGTTGTGGGACGACCCGGAGCGCTTCGATCCCGACCGGTTCGCTGAGCCGCGCTCCGAGCACAAACGCCACCGGTACGCCTTCGCGCCGTTCGGCGGTGGCGCCCATAAATGCATCGGCATGGCGTTCGGGCAACTCGAGATCAAGACGGTCATGCACCGGTTGCTGCGCAACTACCGCCTCGAGTTGACCCACCCGGGTTACCGGCCGCACTACGACAACGCCGGCATGCCGGTTCCGATCGACGGCATGCCGATCGTGCTGCGCCCGTTGAAGTGACCTCAGGCCAACGACAGGAACAGCTTCTCCAGTTCGGCCTCGGTCAGTGCGCTCTTGCCTTTTTTCGCACCGTCGGCCGAGGCGCCCAGCACGCACTCCCTCAGCCCGGTGGCCACGATTTTGAAGCCAGCCCGATCCAGCGCCTTGGACACCGCAGCCAACTGAGTGACCACGTCCTTGCAGTCGCGGCCCGCCTCGATCATCGAGATGACGCCGGCGAGTTGGCCCTGCGCCCGGCGCAACCGGTTCAACACTTCGATCATCGCGGTCTCGTCACCGACCATTGGACTCTCCTTATCTCTGCATCGATGGTACCCGTCGGGGTATCACTCCCGGGTCGACGAGCATCCGCTTCAGGGGGCAACGCGCATAGCGGGCACACGCAAACGCCATCGCTCCGGCGATCGCGGCGACGATCGCGACGGCCGCCCCGATCCAGATATTGGCCTCCTGGGCCAGCACCAGTGCCGCCATGACAAGAACGAACCAACCGAAGGCCTTGCGGAGCGCGGCCGGGGAGACATAGTCGGTGAGCCGGCCACCGATCACACTGCCGACCACGGCGGCGGCGGTGACCATCCCGGCCAGCTTCCAATCGATCGGCCCCTCGCCGAGGTGGCCGACGAAACCGGCGAAGGATTGCAAGGAGATCACCACCAGCGAGGTGCCGACCGCCGCCGGCATCGGCAGTCCGCCGAGCAGGGCCAGTGCGGGAACCAGAAGGAATCCGCCGCCGGCCCCAACCAGGCCGCTGATCAGCCCCACGGTCGCGCCCTGCAGCACGATCTTTGCGACCGGCAGTGATCCGGCCGACTCGTCGCCGAGGTCTCTACGACCCCGCAGCATGGCCATCGCGGCCATGATCATGATCATCGCGAAGGCGATGAGCAGGATGTTGCCGGGCACGAAATGCGCGAGTCGGCCACCGGTGAAGGCGCCCGCCATTGCCGCGGCCCCGAACACCGCCGCGATCTTCGGTCGCACCCGGCCGGCGCGGGCGTGCGAGATCGCCCCGACCGCGCTGGTCACGCCGACGACCAGTAGTGACGTCGCGATGGCTTGTTTAGCGTCCAGGCCGGCCACGTAGGCCAGGAGCGGAACGGTCAGGATCGAGCCGCCCCCGCCGAGCAGGCCCAGCGAGATGCCGACGAACACCGCCAGCACGATGGTCAGTGCAATCACGACTATCCCCATTCCTGATACCCTATGGGGTATATTACCCATACCCGCCGGGGTACGCGCAAGTGCGGCTGAA
>CAIWCQ010000434.1 GCA_903911165.1 uncultured Actinomycetes bacterium
CTGGCCCGGGCCCTGGCCGCCGAACCCGAGGTGCTGTTACTCGACGAGCCACTGGCCGGCCTGGACGTGGCCGGTGCCGCGACGGCGCGGTCGGTGCTACGCAGAGTGCTGGCCGCGGAATCCCGGACGGCGCTGCTGATCACCCACGACCTGATCGACGTGCTCACCCTTGCCGACCGGGTATTGGTACTGGAGGCGGGGAAGGTGGTCGAATCCGGCCGGGTCGCCGACGTTCTGGTCGCACCGCGCAGCGACTTCGGCGCACGGATCGCCGGCGTCAACCTGGTGCGGGGCCGAATGGTCGGACCTGGGACTCTGTGCGACGCCGCCGGGATGAACTGGCACGGGGTCATCGCGGCGGAGGACTCGGGCTCGCCGGCGAGGGAGCCGATCACGATGCGGCAGGAATGTGTCGCGGTGTTCGCGCCGGCCGGTGTTGCGGTGTATCGAGAGCAGCCGCACGGCAGCCCGCGCAACAGCGTCCGGGTACGGATCGCCGCCCTGGAGACCACCGGCGGGGTGGTGCGCGTGCGCGCCGCTGCCCAGGCCGACGGCGCCGCCGGACTGTCGGCCGATGTCACCCCGGAGTCCGTCGCCGAAATGCGGTTGCAGGTGGGCGAACAGGTGTGGTTCACGGTGAAGACGCAGGCCGTCGGGATCCATCCGGCGGCCAGGCCGGACGCCGGGTCGAGATGATTCCGTAGCCGGACACACCCGACGGCGAACTTGCGCCACAGCGCTGACACGGTAGGTTTTTTGCCATGACGCAGCTGGACCCCACCTCACGACGCCCGGGCCTGTGGACGGCGTTCGCCACGACCGCGATAGTCGGCGCCAGCGCCGTCAGCATCGCCCTGCCCGCGAGCATCGCCACCGCCGAACCGGTGCCGCCGCCGGCCCCGACGACAAGTGCGGCACCGGCATCTCCGGCGCCGGCATCTCCAGCACCGGCGACCGCGGCTTCCCCGGCCCCGGCGGCTGATCCCGCGGCTCCGCCGCCTCCTGCCGACCCCGCGGCTCCGCCGCCTCCTGCCGACCCCGCGGCCCCGCCGCCACCTGCCGACCCCGCGGCTCCGCCGCCTCCTGCTGACCCCGCGGCACCCCCCGCCGCCCCGCCGCCTCCGGCTGACCCCGCGGCTCCGCCGCCCCCTGCCGATCCCGCGGCCCCCGCACCGGCGTCGGACCCCGGTCGTGTCGACAATGCGGCCGGCGGATTCAGCTACCTACCCCCGGCGGGGTGGGAGGTAGCCGATCCGTCACGGCTGAGCTATGGCCAGGCGCTGCTCCTCAAGCAGACTGGCCCGGCCGTGATGGGCCAGCCCGCGCCGACCGCCAACGACACCAGCATCCTGCTCGGTCGCCTTGATCTGAAGCTCTTCGCCGGCGCCGAGGCGGACAACGGCAAGGCCGCGGTCCGCCTGGCTTCCGACATGGGCGAGTTCTTCATGCCCTTCCCGGGTACCCGGATCAACCAGCAGTCCGGTGCACTGCCGGCCGGCGGACTACCGGGATACACCGCGTCCTACGAGGTTAAATTCACCGACACCAGCAAGCCCAACGGTCAGATCTGGGTGGGAGTCGTCGGAACCCCGGCGCCTGGTGCGGCCCGCGGACAGTCCGGTGAACGCTGGTTCGTGGTCTACCTGGGCACCGCGAAAAACCCCATTGACACCGCCGCGGCCGCAGCGCTGGCTCAATCGATCAAGCTCTTCACCCCGCCGCCGCCGCCCGCGCCGCCCCCGCCGGATCCGAATGCACCGCCACCGCCGCCGCCGGAGCCCGGTAACCGGGTCGGTGTGCCGATACCGGTCGAGACCCCGGTTCCCGAGATGATGCCCGGCGCGTAAGTCCGGAAGTTTGCTGGATCGTGGCCCACTCGGCACGCTAATCGTTACCGGCGTGCGCTACACCTTAGGGACGCGGTCGGCGAAGGCTCCGACCGGATTCACCGAGGAGGTCCTGATGGACATCATGGCTACAACTGATTTTCTGGCGCGTTCGTCGACCCTGACCAGCGTCGGCTGGATCGGCTACATCGTCATCGGCGCGCTCGCCGGCTGGATTGCCGGAAGTCTCGTTAAGGGTGGTGGCTCAGGAATTCTGACCAATATCCTCACCGGCATCGCCGGTGCACTTGTCGGCGGTTTCCTCTTGAGTTTCTTCGTCGACACCGCCGCCGGCGGTTGGTGGTTCACACTCTTCACCGCAGTCCTGGGGTCGGTGATCCTGCTGTGGATCCTCGGCAAGGTGCGCAAATAGCGCGGTTTGGTCCAGTAAACGGACGCGAGCGTTAATTCAGCCGGACAGCTGCCAGACCGCGGCGGCGGCCAGCGCCCCCATTCCGTTGAGCGACCAGTGCAACGCAATGGGGGCGAGCAGGCTTCCACTGCGCCGTCGCAACCAGGTGAACACGAACCCCGCGACGGCGGTGGCCAGCACCGCCAGGACCACTCCGGCCACCATCCCGGCGGTGCCGCCGCCGAAGATTCGGCTGAAACCGGCATTGCCACTGGTCAAACCCAGTGACGTGGAGATGTGCCAAAGACCGAACAGCAGTGACCCGGCGGCCGCGGCACCGCGCAGACCCCACACGCGGTCGAGGGTGCCGTGCAGAACTCCCCGAAAAGCCAGTTCCTCCGGGATCACGGTCTGCAGCGGGATGATGATCATCGAGGCCAGCAGCGCACCCGACACCGTGGCGTAGTGGTCGTTGAGAAACATCGGCCGGGTCCACGGCAGCAGTGCGCCGATCGCGATCACGCCGGCCACCAGGCCGACCGCGGCCATCGCGTAGCGCGCGCCGGAACGCCAATGCGCACGGCTAAGCCCCAACTCGGCCCAGCACAGTCCGCGGGCCCGGGCCAGCAGTAACAGTCCGATCGCTACCGCCGGCACGGTGACGACGTTGGCCCACGCCGTGGTGAAGTGGGCAATGAGGTTGGCGGCCGCGAGTGCGACGATGACCACGCCAATGTCGACGTAGAGTCGCAGCCTGGACGGATCCCCAGGGACCGGGGTTCC
>CAIWCQ010000435.1 GCA_903911165.1 uncultured Actinomycetes bacterium
AATCGGACCGATCTCACCGTCGTCATTGCGGTCCAAGGATCCGGCGATGTCGTGCGAGGCGGTGGTTTGGCGGCGCCGCGCGGTCTCGAGCCGGTCGAGCGCGTCGAGGCGTTCCAGCGCGGGCAGCCGGTCCCAGTCGATCCCGGCGACGGCGGCCACCGCGGCGTCGAGTGAGGCGAACACCTCAGCAACCGGAATCGAAAGCATGTTCGAATAATAAACCAGGCCCCCGACAAGAAATCATGCGCGGCAAAAAACATGCGCGGGGCGACCTTAAGCTTCCGGTATGCCGCTTACCGGAGAATACGAACCCAGCACCTCGGATTGGGCCCGCGAGAACGCCGAGTTGTACATGCAATCCGGCGGAACCCGAGGTGTCGAATTGAAGGGCATGCCGGTCGTCCTGCTGACCACGATCGGCGCCAAATCCGGCAAGCTGCGCAAAACGCCCTTGATGCGGGTTGAGCACAACGGCGAGTACGCTGTGGTCGCCTCGCTGGGCGGGGCGCCGAAGCACCCGGTCTGGTACTTCAACATCGTCAAGAACCCCCGCGTCGAACTGCAGGACGGCACCGCATCTGGCGACTACGACGCCCGCGAGGTGTCCGGCGATGAGAAGGCCCTCTGGTGGCAGCGGGCGGTGGCGGCCTATCCCGACTATGCGGATTACCAGCGCAAAACCGATCGCGCGATCCCGGTGTTCGTGCTGACCCCGATTCACTGATTTCACGGCTGCGGTGGCACCATTAATCGGTGTCCGCAGAACTGAGCAGCAAGCGCGTGTCGGGGCCGCTGTCCGCGGCTGACATCGACGCGGCCGCACTGCGGGTCTCCGATGTGGTGCTGCGGACGCCACTTGAGTTCTGCGACCGGTTGTCGGTAGCCACCGGCGCGCAGGTTTACCTCAAACGTGAAGACCTGCAGAGTGTGCGGTCCTACAAGGTGCGTGGCGCGTATAACCTGCTCAAGCAACTCGGCGAGGCCGAGTTGCGGGCCGGGGTGGTCTGTTCCTCGGCGGGTAATCACGCCCAGGGCTTCGCGTTGGCCTGCCGCTCGATGCAGATCCACGGCCGGGTCTACGTGCCCGGCAAGACGCCCAAACAGAAGCGGGACCGTATCCGCTACCACGGCGGCGAGTTCATCGAGTTGATCGTCGGCGGCAGAACCTATGACGAGGCGGCGGCCGCGGCACTCGACGATGTTGCCCGCACCGGAGCGACACTGGTTCCGCCCTACGACGATCTGCGCACCATGGCCGGGCAGGGCACCATCGCCGTCGAGATCCTCGACCAACTCGGCCGCGAACCCGATCTGGTGGTGATCGGAGTCGGCGGCGGAGGCTGCATCTCAGGTGTCACCGCCTACCTGGCCGAGCGCACCACCACTACCGCTGTCCTGGGTGTCGAACCCGCCGGGGCGGCCTCGATGATCGCCGCGCTGGCTGCAGGCGAGCCGGTGACCCTCGAACACGTCGACCAATTCGTCGACGGCGCGGCCGTCAAGCGTGCCGGCACGCTGACGTTCCAGGTGCTGGCCGCCGCCGGTGACATGGTGACCGTGACCGCCGTGGACGAAGGCGCGGTGTGCACGGCGATGCTCGACCTCTATCAGAGTGAGGGAATCATCGCCGAGCCCGCGGGTGCGCTGTCGGTGGCCGGTCTGCTCGAGTCCGACGTGGCGCCGGGATCGACGGTGGTGTGCCTGATCGGGGGAGGCAACAACGACGTCTCCCGCTACGGCGAGGTTCTGGAACGCTCCCTGGTGCATCTGGGCCTCAAGCACTACTTCCTGGTGGATTTTCCGCAGGAACCGGGAGCGCTGCGGCGTTTCCTCGACGAGATTCTGGGTCCGGGTGACGACATCACGCTGTTCGAGTACGTCAAGCGCAACAACCGGGAGACCGGCGAGGCCCTAGTCGGGATCGAACTCGGTTCGGCGGCTGGTTTGGAGGGGTTGCGCTCCCGGATGGCTGAATCGGGCCTGCAGGTCGAAGCTCTGGAACCAGGTTCGCCGGCGTACCGGTACCTGACCTAGGACGGTCCTGAGCGCATCACCGCGACGCTAACCGGTCTTTTGAAGCACGACCACCGACCGGCCCTGGACGGTAAATCTGTCCCCGGCCGCAACGCGTTGCTCGGTTGCGCCCTGGGGGTGGAAGGTGTCGATGACGGCCTGCCACTCCCGCGCGTAGGGGGTCTCGGGTAGGACGAAGTCTATCGCGTAGGCGTGGGCGTTGAAGCACAGCAGGAACGAATCGTCGATGATGCGCTCGCCGCGGGCGTCAGGTTCGCGCAGTGCCTCGCCGTTGAGGCCCACCGCCACGGATTTGATACCCGAGTGCCAGTCGTCGGACGTCATCTCGACACCGTCGCGCGTGAGCCAGTAGATGTCGCGCATCTGATGGGGGCTCGCCGAGGGCCTACCGTCAAAGAAGCGCCGCCGCCGGAACACCGGGTGATCGACACGCAGTGCGGTCATCTTGCGGGTGAACGCCAGTATGTCGGCGTACTGGCCGGCCCCGTCCCAGTCCATCCAGGTGACCTCGTTGTCCTGGCAGTAGCCGTTGTTATTGCCGCGCTGGGTTCGACCGATCTCGTCGCCGTGGCTGATCATCGGGGTGCCTTGGGACAGCATCAACGTGGCCATGATGTTGCGCATCTGCCGGTGCCGCAGAGCCAGGATCTCCGGGTCGTCGGTGGGCCCTTCCACCCCGCAGTTCCAGGATCGGTTGTGGCTCTCGCCGTCGCGGTTCCCCTCGCCGTTGGCCTCGTTGTGTTTCTCGTTGTACGACACCAGATCCGCCAGCGTGAAGCCGTCGTGACAGGTGAGAAAGTTGATGCTGGCGATGGGACGACGCCCGGTGGCCTCGTAGAGATCCGACGATCCGGTCAGCCGGGACGCGAACTCGCCCAGGGTGGCCTGCTGACCACGCCAGTAGTCGCGCATGGTGTCGCGGTACTTGCCGTTCCATTCCGTCCACAGCCCGGGGAAGTTACCCACCTGATAGCCGCCTTCGCCGATGTCCCAGGGTTCGGCGATCAGCTTGACCTGACTGATCACCGGATCCTGCTGAACCAGGTCGAAGAAGGCCGAGAGTCGGTCGACGTCGTAGAACTCCCGCGCCAGGGTGGAGGCGAGGTCGAAACGGAAACCATCGACGTGCATCTCCAGCACCCAGTAGCGCAGCGAGTCCATGATCAGTTGCAGGGTGTGCGGGTGACGTGCGTTGAGACTGTTGCCGGTACCGGTGAAGTCCTTGTAGTGCCGAAGATCGCCGTCGAGGAGCCGATAGTAGGCGGCGTTGTCGATGCCGCGGAAATTGATCGTCGGGCCGAGGTGGTCGCCCTCGGCGGTGTGGTTGTAGACAACATCGAGGATCACCTCGATCCCGGCGTTGTGGAATGACCGCACCATCGACTTGAACTCCGCCACCGCGGATCCGGCTTTATGGGTCGCCGCGTACTGGTAGTGCGGGGCGAAGAAGCCGAAAGTGTTGTAGCCCCAGTAGTTTCGCAAGCCCAGTTGCAGCAGTCGCTTGTCGTGCATGAACTGGTGGATCGGCATCAATTCGATCGCGGTGACGTTGAGCGATTTGAGGTGTTCGATCACCGCCGGATGGGCAAGGCCGGAATAGGTGCCGCGCAGTTCCTCGGGAATCCTCGGATGGGTTTGGGTCATCCCCTTGACATGTGCCTCGTAGATGATCGTCTGGTGGTAGGGGATTCGCGGTGGGTGGTCGGAACCCCAGTCGAAGAAAGGGTTGATCACCACGCTGGTCATGGTGTGGCCCAGTGAGTCGACCATGGGCGGGGTACCACCGGAGGCGGGATCTTCGGCGTTGAGGTCGTAGGAATACAGCGCCTGGCTGAAGTCGAAGTCTCCGTGGAAGGACTTGCCGTACGGGTCGAGCAGTAGCTTGCTGGCGTCGCAGCGCTGCCCTTCTGCGGGGTTCCACGGCCCATGAATCCGGAACCCGTAGCGCTGTCCGGGCGTGACGGTCGGCAGGTAGCAATGCCAGACGAACCCGTCGACCTCGTCGAGGTTGATCCGGGTCTCGGCGCCGTCGCCGTCGATCAGGCAGAGTTCCACCCTTTCGGCGACCTCGGAGAACACCGAGAAGTTGGTCCCGGCGCCGTCATAGGTCGCACCCAGGGGGTAGGCGGTTCCGGGCCAGACGGATCCGGGCCAGACGGTGGTCCGCACGTATTCGCCTGCCATTCGTCGACCCTATCGGCCGACGGCAGGTCCCGCGGGGGTTGTCACCACCACCCGGTGGCGGCACCGATCTGGCGACCGAGTTCGGGCGTGAGAGTGCGCATATAGGTTGCCGACAGGTGGTGGGCGTCGTGGTAGACGAGAACGTTGCCCTCGACGGCCCGGCAGTAGTCGGCCCGGCACACCGCGTCGCTCATGTCGAGGACCTTCAGCAGGGGGAATCGACTGACGAAGTCCAGGGTCTGATTGCGTTCGGAGAGCACCAGGGAGCGCTGGACGCCACAGGACACCGCGTTTCCGCCCATGGCGAGGCAGTCGGCCGGCCTGAACGGCTTTCCGTTGCGAACCAGCCATGGCGTGTCCCGCATCGCCAAAATCGGAATCTTGTTGTCGGTCAATGTCTTCCAGATACCGGCGTAGGCACCTGGCATCACATCGCCGGGCTTGATGTTCCATGGCCGCGTCGAGGTAGTGAACACGTAGTCGGGGCGGTCTGAGATCAGCCGGGCCATCACTCGCTCGTTCCACACCCGGCACTCGGGGTAGGGCCGGTTGTCTCCCATCACCAACGGCTTCTGCTCGGTCGTCAGCGGGCAGCCCATCTTGAGATAGGTGACCACTTTGAAGTGGTGCTCGGTGCCCAGGATGTCCAGGGCGGTGATCCAGTGTTCGGCGTGTGACCCGCCCGCCAGGGCGATGGTCCGGGTGGCCGAGAGGTCGCCGTAGCTGCAGTTGACGATGCCGACGTTGTCGAAATCGCTGATGCAGCCGTCATTGGTGGACTTCGGCAGATCGTCGGCCGCTTCCAAAACGCCCGGCCGGAACGGCAGCGGGGGCACCGGGGCGTTGTCAAGCAGTGCGTGCGCGCCCGGGTAGCCGGTTGCCTCCAGCGCGGCCAGTTGGGCCGCGGCGTCGGCGCGTTGGTCCAGAACGTGTTCACGCCAACTGAAGGATGTGGCGGTCAGCGCCACCCCGAGCAGCACGACGGCGGTACCCGCGACGATGGTCGGCCGGGGCAACCGCTGCCGCCATCCCCGACCCGGTGCCGTGGCATCGGTACGTCGCGCGCGCAGTGGCTCCTCGACGAAACGCATGGTCAGATACGCCAGCAATCCGGAGATCAGCAAAATGATCCCGCCGTCCTGCGCGGTGGCGTGCGAACCCCCGGTGTAGGCGAGCCAAAAGATCAGCAGCGGCCAGTGCCACAGATACAGCGAGTACGCCATCGAGCCCAGCGCGACCAGTGGCGGGCTCGCCAGCAGCCGGCTGGGAAGGGGCAGGCGGCCCTGCATTCCCGGGTCACCCGTGCGATTCGCCGCGGCCAGAATCAGCAGCACCGTAGCTCCCACCGGCACCAGCGCCCAGGGGCCGGGGAACTGCATGACGCCGTCGATCAGCGCACCGCAGGACAGCACCGCCGCCAGGCCGACGGCGGCCAGCACGGTCCGAAGCCACATCGGCCAGCGAACGTAGGGCACCAGCGCACCCGCCAGGACGCCGACAAGCAGTTCCCAGGCGCGGGCGAAGCTGTCGTAGTAGGCCGTTGTCTGGTCGGCGTGGTGGGCCACAATCGCGTAGCCGAACGATGCGACGGCCAGAATGCCCAATAGCCCGATGAACACCGGCCGGAGTCGCCCGCCCAGCGGTCTGCGCGCCAACGCGGCGAGCATCAGCACCAGGGCGAGCAGGGCGATATAGAACTGGCCCTGCACCGACATCGACCAGATGTGCTGCAGCGGTGATACCGCCTCGCCCGCGCTCAGATAGTTCGACGCCGTCGCGGCCAGTTCCCAGTTCTGGAAATAACCCAGGCTCGCGAGGCTCTGGTCGGCGAATGACTCCCAGCGGGTCTGGGGCTGCACCGCGACGGTTAGTACCGCGGAGGCGGCAAGCACCACGATCAACGCGGGCAGAAGCCGCCGGGCGAGACGTGTGACATGCGGCCACGGTGCCAGCGAGCTTCCAGGCGTCAGCGCGGTGCGCAGCAGCGAACCTCCGAAGAAGTATCCCGACAGCACCAGGAAGACGTCGACGCCGCCGGAAACCCGCCCGAACCAGATATGGAAGACGGCCACCAATGCGATCGCGACACCGCGCAGGCCGTCAAGGTCATGGCGATACGCCACCGGTGCGGCCGAGACGGGCGGCAGTGGCGGTGCAATTGGCGCCGGCGGCGGCCGGAACAGGGTTGACGTGGACATGATCGACCGTCAATCTACCCAATTCGGCGAGACCGGACTGCTGCGGCGCGGCGTCGGGGCTGGGCGTCGGGGCAGGGCGTCGGATGAGGCTGACCATGGCGTCGGATTAGGCTGACCAGCGTGTCGGCGCTGACCCCGGAACAGATCAGCGCCATCGATGCCGCACACGTCTGGCATCCCTATAGCGCCTTCGGCGCCGACGCGGTACCGCCGGTGGTCGCGGTGGGCGCAGAGGGTGCCTGGCTGACCGTGATCACCGATGGCGCGCACGTTCGCGTGCTCGACGCGATGGCGTCATGGTGGACGGCGATCCACGGACACGGCCACCCGGACCTCGATGCGGCGATCAGTCGGCAGTTGCAGGTGCTCAACCACGTGATGTTCGGCGGTCTCACCCACGAGCCTGCCGCCCGGCTTGCCGGACTCCTGGTGGACATCACGCCGGTCGGGCTGGACACTGTTTTCTTCTCCGACTCCGGTTCAGTGGCCGTCGAGGTGGCGGTGAAGATGGCATTGCAGTACTGGCGAGGCAGGGGCCGGCACTCCAAAAACCGCCTGATGACCTGGCGCGGCGGCTATCACGGCGACACCTTCACCCCGATGAGCGTGTGCGATCCCGACGGCGGAATGCACTCGCTCTGGCACGACGTCTTGGCCGCCCAGGTGTTCGCCGGACAAGTTCCGACGGCCTACGACACGGAGTATGTCGCCGCATTCGAGGCCCAGTTAGCCTCCAGCGCCGACGAACTGGCCGCGGTCATCGTCGAACCGGTGGTCCAGGGCGCCGGCGGTATGCGGTTCCACGATCCCCGCTACCTGGTGGATCTGCGGGCGATCTGCGACCGCCACGACGTGCTGCTGATCTTCGACGAGATCGCCACCGGTTTCGGCCGTACCGGGGAATTATTTGCTGCCGATCACGCGCACGTGACCCCCGACATCATGTGCGTCGGCAAAGCGCTCACCGGTGGCTACCTCACCCTGGCCGCTACCCTGTGCACGTCGTCCATCGCCCGCGCGATCAGTACCGGCGAGGCCGGCGCGCTGATGCACGGGCCGACGTTCATGGCGAATCCGTTGGCGTGCGCGGTGGCGGTGGCATCGGAGGAACTGCTGCTGCGGCAAGACTGGCGGTCGCGGGTCGCCGAGATCAGCGCGGGCTTGGTCGCCGGGTTGGAACCGGCGCGGGCACTGCCCGGGGTTGCCGACGTTCGGGTGTGCGGAGCCATCGGGGTGATCGAGATGCACCGGCCTGTCGACATGAGAGTGGCCACGGCGGTCGCGCTCGAACACGGCGTTTGGCTGCGGCCGTTCCGCACCCTGATCTATGTGATGCCGCCGTTCATCTGCACGCCCGAGGAGGTCGACCGGATCACCTCCGCCATGGTGGCGGTGGCGCGGGCTCTAGGCTAGGCACCGATGGCTTCCGGACTTCCCCCCAACACCGGTACGTCGAGTACCGTCACCCCGCTGGCCTGGCTTGACGGCGTGGAGCACCAGCGTCGGGTGGCCGGGCTGCGTCGCACGCTGAGTGCCCGGCCGGCGGTGGCCTGCGAGGTCGACCTCGCCTCCAATGACTACCTGGGCCTGTCGCAGCATCCCGAGGTGATCGAGGGCGGTGTTGCGGCGCTGCGTACCTGGGGCAGCGGGTCGACCGGCTCCCGGCTGGTCACCGGCAACACCGAGTTGCACGAGGAGTTCGAGTCGGAGCTGGCCGATTTCGTCGGCGCCGAGGCCGCGCTGGTGTTCTCGTCGGGCTATACCGCGAACCTCGGTGCGGTGGTGTGTCTTTCGGGCCCAGGCTCCCTGGTGGTCTCCGATGCGGCGTCGCACGCGTCCTTGGTCGACGCCTGCCGGCTATCGCGAGCCCGGATCGTGGTGACACCACACCGAAACGTCGACGCGGTGGAAGCTGCGCTGGCCGCCCGCGACGAGGAACGCGCTCTGGTCGTCACCGATTCGGTGTTCAGCACCGACGGCGCACTGGCGCCGCTACGGCGCTTACGCGAAGTCTGCCGCGCACACGGAGCCCTGCTCCTCGTCGATGAGGCACATGGACTGGGTGTGCGGGGGACCGGCGGGCGCGGTCTCGTGCACGAACTCGGACTCGCGGGTGCACCCGATGTGGTGCTGACGACGACACTGTCCAAGGCTTTGGGCAGTCAGGGCGGGGCGGTGTTGGGGTCGGTGGCAGTGCGCGACCATCTCGTCGACAGTGCGCGCCCGTTCATCTTCGACACCGGTTTGGCGCCCGCTGCGGTTGGTGCGGCGCTGGCCGCCCTGCGATTGCTCGGCAAGGAACCCTGGCGGCCACAGGCGGTCCTGGCTCATGCGCGCACCCTGGCCACGATCTGCGATGTGCCCGAGACCCCTGAATCGGCGGTGGTGTCGGTGATTCTCGGCGACCCCGACACTGCCGTGGCTGCCGCGACCGCCTGCCTTCAGGCCGGGGTGCGGGTGGGCTGCTTCCGGCCTCCGACCGTTGCCGCCGGAACCTCGCGGTTGCGGCTGACCGCCCGGGCGTCGCTCACCGACGAGGAGATCGACCTGGCCCGCGCCGTGTTGACCGAGGTCCTCGGCAGACGATGACAATCCTGTTCGTCACCGGCACCGGTACCGGGGTGGGCAAGACCATCGCGACCGCAGCGGTGGCGGCTCACGCTCGTCGCGCGGGAGTTGATGTCGCGGTGTGTAAGCCCGTCCAGACCGGTTGCGGATCCGGTGCCGGAGACGGCGATGACGACCTCGCCGAGATCGCCCGCCTGGCCGGAGTCACCGAATTAGACTGGGTTGCACGCTATCCCGAGCCGTTGGCCCCAGTCGCTGCGGCGGCAGCGGCCGGGCTGCCGCTGCCAACGGCCGAGCAAATCCTCACCGCGGTGCGCCGGATTGATCGTCCGGGTCGGCTGACCCTGGTGGAAGGCGCCGGGGGATTGTTGGTCGAGATCGCCGATGCGGGCGTGACAGTACGCGATCTCGCCGGTGTGCTCGGCGCGCCGGTCCTGGTGGTCTGCGAAGCCGGCCTCGGCACTCTCAACCACACCGCCCTGACGCTGGAAGCCCTGCACACCAAGGGGATTGCCGGGGCCGGCCTGGTGATCGGTTCCTGGCCCGACGCCCCCGGAGCGGCCGAAGAAGGCAACCGTGACGCCCTTGAGCGGCTCGCGCCGGTGCGGGCGGTGCTGCCCGCCGGCGCGGCCGCGTTGTCCCCGAGGGAATTCGGCGCGATGGCTTGGACCGCATTCGACCCCGTCTGGTGTGCCGGACTCGCCTGACGCGGCGCGCGGATCGAGTGGGTTTTCGGCCGACCCGGCGCGTGCACTAACCTGACCTGCGTGACACAGGCAGCCGTCGACATCTTGGCTCAGGCCCGCGAGCAGGTGCTCGAACGCGGTGAGGGGCTTTCCCGCGATCAGGTGCTCGCCGTGCTCCAGCTCCCCGATGACCAGCTCGAAGACCTGCTCGGGTTGGCGCACGAGGTGCGGATGCGCTGGTGCGGCCCGGATGTCGAGGTCGAGGGCATCATCAGCCTCAAGACCGGCGGCTGCCCGGAGGACTGTCACTTCTGTGCGCAATCCGGCCTGTTCGCCTCCCCGGTGCGCAGCGCGTGGTTGGACATCCCCAGCCTGGTCGAGGCGGCCAAGCAGACCGCCAAGTCCGGCGCCACCGAGTTCTGCATCGTCGCGGCGGTCCGCGGGCCCGACGAACGCCTGCTGGCCCAAGTGGCCGCGGGTATCGAGGCGATCCGCAACGAGGTCG
The DNA here is from genome assembly GCA_903911165.1 of uncultured Actinomycetes bacterium. Taxonomy (GTDB): domain Bacteria; phylum Actinomycetota; class Actinomycetes; order Mycobacteriales; family Mycobacteriaceae; genus Mycobacterium. The sequence goes on from CAIWCQ010000435.1 coordinate 10,176, forward strand.
AGATCCACATCGCCTGCTCGCTGGGCATGCTGACTCAGGAGCAGGTGGATCGGCTCGCCGAGATGGGCGTGCACCGCTACAACCACAACCTTGAGACGGCCCGGTCCTTCTTCACCAACGTCGTGACCACCCACACCTGGGAAGAACGCCGGGACACCTTGGCGATGGTGCGCGAGGCCGGTATGGAGGTGTGTTGCGGAGGCATCCTCGGCATGGGGGAGACGCTGGAGCAGCGCGCCGAGTTCGCCGCTGACCTCGCCGCACTCGATCCGGACGAGGTGCCGCTGAACTTCCTCAACCCGCGCCCTGGCACCCCGTTCGGCGACCTCGAGGTGATGCCGGCCGCTGAGGCGCTCAAAGCCGTTGCGGCGTTCCGGCTTGCGCTGCCGCGCACCATGCTGCGGTTCGCCGGCGGCCGCGAGATCACCCTCGGTGATCTCGGCGCGAAACGGGGCATCCTCGGTGGCATTAACGCGGTGATCGTCGGCAACTACCTGACCACCCTGGGCCGGCCCGCCGAGGCCGACCTGGAGTTGCTGGCTGATCTGCAGATGCCGATCAAAGCGCTCAATGCCACCCTGTAGCCGGTGATGGTCGCGGAACTGCCGGCGCCGTTAGGTGCGGGCGTCTACGACATCTACACCGGATCGCCGGTGGGCGATGTGGTCCCACTTGCGGCGCGGTTAGGTCTGGAGCCGCCGCGATACTGCGCCGAGTGCGGCCGGCGCATGGTGGTGCAGGTGCGTCCCGACGGCTGGTGGGCGCAATGCTCCCGGCACGGACGAGTGGACTCAAACGATCTGGACGGGCAGCGGTGACGAGCCGCCCGCGCCGTTCCCGGCGGTCTGCTGCGATGATTGTTGTTGTGGCGCTGACGGTGTGCGGCGCTCTTATCGGTGCGCTGTGGGCCTGGATCGCCCCGCCGATCCACACCATCACCGCCCTGACCCGATCCGGCGAACGAGTGGACGCATTCCTGGGCGCCGAAGCCGACAACCTGTTCGTCGCCGCCGCCATGATGATCGGACTGCTGGTGATGTTGGCGATCGTGGCGGCCGTCGCGGTGTGGCAGTGGCGGGCCCACCGTGGGCCGGTTCTGGCGACGGCACTGTGGGTCGGTCTGGTCGCGGCGGGCGCCGCGGCCGCCGGTGTGGGTGCTGTGCTGGCGCATTGGCGCTACGGCACGCCGGATCGGGGCGTGGCGTTGACGCCGCAGAATCGGGTGCACTACTTCACCGAGGCGCCAGGAGTGTTTGTGGGTCACGGCCCGTTGCAGATCGCCGTCACGCTATTGCTGCCGGCCGCATTGGCTGCACTGATGTATTCCGTGCTGGCCGCGGCCGCCCCGCGCGACGATCTCGGTGCCTGGCCCGCCGTGGATCATCGGTGGCAGCACGCGCCGCAACCGGTCGGCCCAGCTTTCTAGAGCGGGCGCAAGCCAACCCGTCCGCCGGCGGCCACCCTCGCGGTGATACCGCCCAGGCGCCACATGCCCGCGTAGGTGATCGGGTTGAGCAGTGTGGGCCACTTCGTCCGGATGAGGTGCGCGTCCAGCGGCCGTCCGGCGAACCGGTCGTTCAACCAGCGCAGTGCCATCGGCGCCGACATCGGGTGCAGCAGCATGTGTTCGCTGAACATGTCCCGGTGGTAGGTGACCTGAGCGCCGCCCCGGGAGTAGAGGTCGGCTAGGGCGTCGATGTCCTCGACGGCGATCATCGAGTCGTGCACGGCCTGCACGATGAGCACGGGAAGTGTCGGCGCCGTCCCGCCGAGTCTGATGGCCTCGAACACCTCCCGCACCTCCGGCAGGTCGAGGACATCGGCCAGTGGCGGGTGCACCCAGTCATCCATGTCGGTCCGGAACAGCCGGACGATCGCCTCCATGGTGGTCATCCGCTCCAGGCCCTTCAGCTTCGCGCGGCCATGGTCAGTGGCGTGCTCCTCGATGACGCGGCCCAGGTCCGGGAAGGTCTTCGCCAGAGCTGAAACGACCATCGCGGGTAGTGCCGCCATGTACGAGCCGTTGAGTCTGTGGAATGTGTTGCCCAGATCGCCCACCGGTGAACCCAGAACGGCGCCAACGATATTGAGTTCGGGCGCGTAGTCGGCATGGACCTCTGCCGCCCAGGCGCTGGCGAGTCCGCCCCCGGAGTATCCCCACAGCCCGATCGAGCTGTCCGGTGCGAGCCCGAAGTGATCGAAGCTCAACGTGGCGCGCAATCCGTCCAGCACCCGGTAGCCCGGCTCCAGCGGTGCGCCCCACATGCCGTCCGGACCCTCGTGGTCGGGCACCGAGACCACCCAACCCTCGGCGAGTGCCGCCGCCACCAACAGGTATTCGAGTTGGGCCAGCGATCCGACCGCCCGTGCTCGGCGCCGCATGGCGTACGAGGGGAAGCACCGCGACGAGATGGCGTCAATGGCGCACTGATAGGACACCACGTGCCGGGGTTGGTCGGGGGCATGGCCGGCCGGAATCAGTACCGTGGTGACGGTCGCTTCCGGGTCGCCGTTGCGGTCGATGGTGCGGTACAGGAGTTGGGTTGCCGTGACGCGTTGGGGGATAAGGCCCATGAAGCCCAGTTCGACGTCGCGGGATCGCAGTACGGTGCCGACTTCCGCGTGGTGAAACCCGGCGGGCGGCTCGTAGAACGGATCCTTCGATGGCAGCGCCGGACGTCCGCCGCGCTGAAGCTCCGCATGCGGCGCTCGGCCGATCCACTCGGGGTTGACTGCCCCGTCCGCGATTGCCATGTGTTCCTTTATTTCGGAATCCCCGAGTCTACCTAAGAGATTCCTGAGCATCCAGTTTTTCGGGTGGACGAAGCGCGGCGAACTCGTCGGTGACCCGCAACCGGGAGTCGGTGAACCGATACAGCGCGGCCGGCCGACCGCCACTGCGTCCCGGGTGGGCGGTGTTCCCGGTGGGGGTGATCACTCCGCGTCGTGCCAGTACTCGCTGCAGATTGGTGGTGTCGACCTGGTATCCCAGCGCGGCACCGTAGATGCCACGCAGGGTCGATAGCGCGAATTCTTTTGGCGCCAGGGCGAATCCGAGGTTGGTATAGGACAACTTGGCGGCCAGCCTGGAGCGGGCATAGGACACCATCGGCTCGTGGTCGAAGGCCATCGGGGGAAGATCGCTGACCGGGTGCCAGCGGGTGTCCGACGGCAGTTCCGGCGTCGCGGGAGAGGGCACCAGCCCCAGGAAGGTGGATGCGATGACGCGGGTGCCCGGCACCCGGTCGGGGTCGGAGAACACCGCAAGCTGTTCTAGATGTGCGACCTCGCGCAGATCCACCTTCTCGGCGAGTTGGCGACGCACCGACTCGGTGAGGTCTTCGCCGTCGCCGAGTTGCCCGCCGGGCAGTGACCACCTACCCCGCTGCGGTGACAGGGCACGTTGCCATAACAGCACGTCGAGGCCGAGTTTGCCGGTGGCCAACGTGCGGACCTGGAATACGACGGCCAGCACCTCGTGTTCAGTGCTAATATGGCTCATGTTTTCGATTATAAGTCGAAAACCTCGGACGCAAGACAGGAGGCGGCGATGACCGTCGCTGATCGCACCGATTCCGTGCTTGCCGCAGGCATCGTCGACGGCCCCGGTGGTTACACCGGCGTGGCCGGTGACGCGCAATGGGCCGCCGAGATCCGTCGGCTGGCCACCCTGCGCGGTGCGACCATCCTGGCGCACAACTATCAGTTGCCGGCCATCCAGGACGTCGCTGATCACGTCGGCGACTCCCTGGCACTGTCGCGGATCGCGGCCGAGGCGCCTGAGGACACCATCGTGTTCTGCGGTGTGCATTTCATGGCCGAGACCGCCAAGATCCTCAGCCCCGACAAGACCGTGCTGATCCCCGACCAACGGGCCGGGTGTTCGCTTGCCGATTCGATCACCGCCGCGGACGTGGCGGCGTGGAAGGACGAATACCCCGACGCCGTGGTGGTGTCCTACGTCAACACCACCGCCGCGGTGAAGGCGCTCACCGACATCTGCTGCACTTCGTCGAACGCGGTTGAGGTGGTGGCGTCCATTCCCGCGGACCGCGACGTGCTGTTCTGCCCGGATCAGTTCCTCGGCGCGCATGTCCGGAGACTGACCGGCCGGGCAAACCTGCACATCTGGGCCGGGGAGTGCCACGTCCACGCCGGAATCAACGGCGACGAACTCGCCGCCCAGGCCCGCAGCCACCCCGACGCCGAGCTGTATGTGCATCCCGAATGCGGTTGCGCCACATCGGCGCTATACCTCGCTGGTGAAGGCGCCTTCCCGGAAGACCGGGTGAAGATCCTGTCCACCGGCGGAATGCTGGAAGCCGCCCGCACCTCACATGCCAAGCAGGTACTGGTGGCCACCGAGGTCGGCATGCTGTACCAATTGCGCAACGCCGCGCCGGGAATTGACTTCCAGGCCGTCAACGACCGGGCGTCGTGCAAGTACATGAAGATGATCACCCCGGCCGCCCTGTTGCGCTGCCTCATCGAGGGCGCCGACGAGGTCGACGTGGATCCCGAAATCGCCCGCCGGGCCCGCGCCAGCGTGCAGCGGATGATCGAGATCGGCTCCCCGGGTGGTGGCGAATGAGCCACGCGTGCGGGGGTAGTGCGGGCGCGGACTGGGAACAGCGCGCCGACGTCGTCGTGATCGGCACCGGTGTGGCCGGTCTGGCGGCGGCGCTTGCCGCGCATCGCCGCGGCCAGCGCACCGTCGTACTGAGCAAGGCCACCGAGACCGCCACCTTCTATGCCCAGGGCGGCATCGCCGTCGTCTTGCCCTACACCGACGACACCGTCGAGGCGCACGTACATGACACCGTGATCGCGGGGGCGGGACTCTGCGACGAGGACGCGGTGCGCTCGATCGTCGCCGACGGTTACCAGGCGGTGGCTGATCTGATTGCCGACGGCGCCCGTTTCGACGAGAGCGCCCCGGGCCAGTGGGCGCTGACCCGCGAGGGCGGGCATTCGCGCCGCCGGATCATGCACGCCGGCGGTGACGCCACGGGCGCTGAGGTTCAGCGCGCCCTCGATCACGCCGCGGCCACCCTCGACATCCGGCACAACCACGTCGCGCTGGAGATCCTGCACTCGGGATCCGCCGTCACCGGAGTGCTCGTCGGAAACGCCGACGGCATCGGTGTGCTGCACACCTCGTCGGTGATCTTGGCCACCGGCGGACTCGGCCACCTCTACAGCGCCACCACCAATCCGGCCGGGTCGACCGGCGACGGCATCGCACTCGCGCTGTTGGCGGGCGTGGACGTCACCGATGTCGAGTTCATCCAGTTTCATCCGACGATGCTTTTTGACCGCAATGGCTCCGGTCGGCGGCCGCTGATCACCGAGGCACTGCGCGGTGAGGGAGCGGTACTACTCGATGCCCGCGGCGAGTCGGTGACGGCCGGCGTGCACCCGATGGGCGACCTGGCCCCGCGCGATGTGGTGGCCGCGGCAATCGAAGCACGTATGCGCGACACCGGAGACGAATGCGTATTTCTCGACGCACGCTCCATCGAGGGGTTCGCCCAGCGTTTCCCGACCGTGACCGCCGCCTGCCGCGACGCCGGTATCGACCCCACGAGCCAGCTGATTCCGGTGGTTCCCGGTGCGCACTACAGCTGCGGCGGGGTGAGCACCGACGTGCACGGCCGGACCGATCTGCCGGGCCTGTTCGCGGCCGGCGAGGTGGGCCGCACCGGGATGCACGGAGCCAACCGGCTGGCATCCAACAGCCTGCTGGAAGGTCTGGTGGTCGGTGGTCGTGCGGGCCGGGAAGCTGCCGCGCATGCCCGTGGTTCCGGAGTGTCGATGGCGAAAGTACAACCGGCCCAGCGGGTTGCGCTCGATCGGGGCGATCTGCAACAGGCGATGACGCGGTGGGCGTCGGTGGTCCGTGACGCGGACGGGCTGAGACACCTCATTGATGAACTCGACGGCGCCACGCCGCGCACGATGGTGACCCGCGCGGATTCAGAAGATGTCGCGCTCACGATGTCGGCCCGTGCTGTTGCGGTGGCCGCACTGGCCCGCACCGAGACCCGCGGCTGCCACCACCGCGGTGATTTCCCCGATACCGATCCGGCACAGGCCATCCCGGTGCGCGTGCACGGCACCACTGAGGGCCGCGTCGCACTCGCCGAACCAGCCGTCCCCGTCACGCGATGAGCCTGACATCCCGCCCGTACCGGATCGGGTCGACCGCGGTGGTGACACTGACGCCATGGCGCTGACAGCCGACGAGCGTTCCGAGGCGCTGCTGACGATCCGCCGCGGACTGGACGAGGATCTGCGCTACGGACCCGACGTGACGACCGTCGCGACGGTGCCCGCCGACGCCCGAACCGAGGCCGCCCTTGTCGCTCGCGAACCTGGCGTCGCCGCCGGAGTAGCCGTCGCGCTGATGGTGCTCGACGAGGTTCTCGGCGCCGACGGCTACCGGGTGCTGGACAGGGTGCAGGACGGCGCCCGCTTGGAGCCCGGTCAGGCACTGCTGCGAGTAGAAGCCGACACCCGCGGTCTGCTGACTGCCGAACGCACCCTGCTCAACCTCCTCTGTCATCTTTCCGGTATCGCCACCGCCACCGCCGCCTGGGTTGCCGCCGTCGAGGGAACCAAGACCAAAATTCGCGATACCCGCAAGACCCTGCCTGGTCTGCGGGCGTTGCAGAAGTATGCGGTGCGCGTCGGCGGCGGGGTCAACCATCGGATGGGCCTGGGCGATTCCGCACTGATCAAGGACAACCACGTGGCCGCGGCGGGATCGGTGGTCGCCGCGCTACGTGCCGTCCGCGCCGCCGCGCCCGATCTGCCGTGCGAGGTCGAGGTCGACACCCTCGAACAACTCGACGAGGTTCTCGGCGAGGACGTGGAGTTGATTCTGCTGGACAACTTCCCGGTGTGGCAGACCCAGATGGCGGTCCAGCGCCGCGATGCCCGCGCCCCGCGGGTGCTGCTGGAGGCCTCAGGCGGGCTGTCTCTGAAATCCGCCGCGCACTACGCCGGCACCGGCGTGGACTACCTCGCCGTCGGTGCGCTCACCCACTCGGTGCGGGTGCTCGACATCGGCCTCGATCTTTAGGGTCGAGTCACTTAGCGCCTCCAGCGATATCGGCCGCGAACACCCCGACTCCGCGGCGGGCCACGATCCGCATCATCGGTGGCAGCGATGGGTCGTCGGTGCCCGCCGCAACGATCCGCGGGTTGACCAGATGGACGTCACGGCCGCCCAGTGTCAGATCTGCCTCGCCGGCGGCCAGGATGTTCTTCACCCAATTCGTCTTGCCGTGCAACAGTCCGATTGCCACCGTGCTGCCCTTGCGGTACGCCGAGATTGCCGTCGTGTAGTCCTTGCCCGACTTACGTCCCCGATGCTTGATGACGGTGATGCCCGGGGTGAACCGGGTTATTGGGACGGCCACCGGATTGATGTAGCGGATCAGGACGTTCTCCAGCCATACCGGGAACTTCATCGGTACGTCGGGGGAGTTGTTGGGATGGTCTTCCTTGCGCATGGCTGCCATCATCCGGCACCGGTCTCATTGCACTGGTCTCTTTGCACTGGTGGGGTCCTGGTGTACGTCGGCAGCGTACGATTCCGCCATCGGGAAGATCCTGAGCCGGCTGCAAGGGGAGACGGGTGGGGTATCACATGAGGTCTAGCCGGATTGCTCGTGGGATCGCCCTAGCCGCGGGCGGGGCGGCAGTGGCCGCAATGGTCGTCGTGAGTGCCTGCGCCCCTAGCGCCAAGGAATCCCCGCCGACCACGAGCACGTCACCCTCAAGTTCGCCGTCGCTCACGTCAAGCGACAAAGCCGTGTCCCCCCGCGGTCCGGGCGCGGTCTCGCCGACGGCCCTGAATCCACTCCCTTCGCTGATTCCGACCGCCTGAGTTCAGGGCGGACTTCCCGCCCCGAGACCCCGGATAGCTAATTCGATGCGTAATTGATTTTCGAATCCATGCGCAGATCAGGGACAATGAACGCGATGACTGCCTTCGCCATGTCCCGGATCGACCTGCGCGGCCGCGCCCTGAGCGCAGTGCAGTTGCGCTCCGCGCTTCCCCGGGGAGGTGTCGACGTCGACGCGGTGGTGCCGGTGGTCCGGCCGATCGTCGACGACGTCGCCGCCCGTGGAGCGACGGCGGCCCTGGACTACGGCGAAAAATTCGACGGTGTGCGTCCTGGAAGAGTCCGGGTGCCGGTCGCGGACCTCCGTTCCGCCTTGGCCGGGCTGGCAGCCGACGTACGGGCCGCGTTGGAGGTCGCCATCGAGCGCACCCGGGCCGTCCACGCCGACCAGCGCCGCACCGACACCACGACAACTCTCGGCCCTGGGGCCACCGTGACCGAGCGGTGGGTGCCGGTGGAGCGGGTGGGCCTCTATGTGCCCGGCGGTACCGCGGTCTACCCGTCGAGTGTGGTGATGAACGTGGTGCCGGCCCAGGCCGCCGGCGTGGAGTCACTGGTGGTAGCCAGCCCGCCGCAGGCAGCATTCGGCGGACTGCCGCACCCCACCATTCTCGCGGCCGCACAGTTGCTCGGCGTCGACGAGGTGTGGGCGGTCGGTGGTTCCCAGGGCGTGGCGCTACTGGCTTTCGGCGGTACCGATACCGACGGTGGCGAGCTTGCTTCCGTCGATATGATCACCGGCCCCGGCAATATCTATGTGACGGCCGCGAAGCGGATCTGTCGCTCGCAGGTCGGTATCGACTCCGAGGCTGGCCCCACTGAGATCGCGATCCTTGCCGACCGCACGGCCGACCCGGTGCATGTGGCCGCCGATCTGATCAGTCAGGCTGAACACGATGTAATGGCGGCCAGCGTGCTGGTCACCGACAGCGCTGCACTGGCCGATGCCACTGACGCCGAATTGGCTGTTCAACTGACCACCACCGTGCACCGCGAACGTGTCACCCAGGCATTGACCGGACGCCAGTCCGCGATCGTGCTCGTCGATGACGTCGATACCGGGGTGCGCGTGGTCAACGCCTACGCCGCAGAACACCTGGAGATCCAGACCGCCGACGCGGCCGACGTCGCCGCCCGGATCCGTTCCGCCGGAGCGATTTTCGTCGGTCCGTGGTCACCGGTAAGCCTCGGAGACTACTGCGCCGGATCCAATCATGTGCTGCCCACCGCGGGCTGCGCGCGGCACTCCAGTGGATTGTCGGTGCAGACCTTCCTGCGCGGCATCCACGTCGTCGACTACACCGAGGCTGCACTCAAGGACGTCTCGGGTCACGTCATCACCCTGGCCAATGCCGAGGACCTGCCCGGTCACGGCGAGGCGGTCCGACGGAGGTTCGAGCAGTAATGGGTATCGGGGAAAGGATTGTTCTCTCCGATCTGCCCCTGCGGGAGAACCTGCGCGGTAAATCGGCTTACGGTGCGCCGCAACTCGATGTTGCGGTGCGGCTGAACACGAACGAGAACCCGCATCCGCCTAGTCGCGCCCTGATCGACGACGTGGCTGAGTCGGTTCGGATCGCTGCGGCCACCATGCACCGTTATCCAGACCGCGATGCGGTGGAACTCCGGCGCGACCTGGCGGCGTATGTGACCGCGTGTACCGGAACCGAGGTCGGTGTCGAGAACCTTTGGGCGGCCAACGGATCCAATGAGATCCTGCAGCAACTTCTGCAAGCCTTCGGCGGACCGGGCCGGCGTGCCATCGGTTTTGTGCCGTCCTATTCGATGCATCCGATCATCGCCGACGGCACCCAGACCGAATGGTTCGAGGCCTACCGCTCCGCCGACTTCAGTCTTGACGTCGAAACCGCGACAGCCGCGATCCGCAGTGTCAAGCCCGACGTGGTTTTCGTCACCAGCCCGAATAACCCGACCGGCCAGAGCGTCCCGCCGTCCGATGTGCGACAGCTGCTGGACGCGACAACCTCCGGTGTGCTGATCGTCGACGAGGCCTACGGGGAGTTCTCCTCCCAACCCAGTGCCATCGCCCTGCTCGATGAGTACCCGGCGCGGTTGATCATCAGCCGAACCATGAGCAAGGCGTTCGCCTTCGCCGGTGGCCGGCTGGGATATCTGGTGGCCGCACCCGCGGTCATTGAGGCGATCCTGCTGGTGCGTCTGCCGTACCACCTCTCTGCCATCACCCAGGCGGCCGCCCGCGCCGCACTTCGGCACTCCGCCGAGACCCTGGCCGGTGTGGCGGCGCTGGTCGCCGAACGCGAGCGAGTCTGTGCTGCCCTGCACGGCATAGGTTTCCGGGTGATCCCGAGCGACGCGAACTTCGTGCTGTTCGGTGAGTTTCCCGACGCCCCGGCGGCCTGGCAGCACTATCTTGACGACGGCGTCCTCATCCGCGACGTCGGCATCCCCGGCTACCTGCGGGTCACCATCGGCCTACCGCATGAGAACGACGCCTTCCTGACCGCCAGCCAACGATTCGCCGCTGCCGAATCGGTACAGCCCCTAGGAGCATCATGACCACTACGCCCAATACGACTCCCGACTCGCTTCGCTCCTGCCCGCCGGCAGCCCGACGCGCGCGTGTCGAACGGAAGACTAAAGAGTCCGACATCGTTGTCGAACTCGACCTCGACGGCACCGGCCGGATATCGATAGACACCGGAGTGCCGTTCTTCGACCACATGCTCACCGCACTGGGCACCCACGCGAGTTTCGACCTGACCGTGTCCGCCCGCGGCGACGTCGAGATCGAGGGCCACCACACCATCGAGGACACCGCGATCGTGCTGGGCACCGCACTCGGGCAGGCACTGGGGGACAAGAACGGCATCCGCCGGTTCGGCGATTCCTACATCCCGATGGACGAGACACTGGCGCACGCCGCCGTCGACGTCTCCGGGCGGCCCTACTTCGTGCACACCGGCGAACCCGACTATCTGGCGGAGTTCACCATCGCCGGATCCGGCGTGCCGTACCACACCGTTATCAACCGGCATGTCTTCGAATCGATCGCGGTCAATGCGCGCATCGCACTACACGTCCGCGTCATCTATGGCCGCGATCCGCACCACATCACCGAGGCGCAGTACAAGGCAGTGGCCCGCGCCCTGCGACGAGCTGTGGAGGCTGATCCGCGGGTTGCGGGAGTGCCGTCCACCAAAGGTGTTCTGTGACAGAAAACTTCAGCCGCAAAAAGGTTGTAGTCCTCGACTACGGATCAGGCAATCTGCGGTCAGCTCAACGCGCTCTGGAGCGGGTTGGCGCTGACGTCGAGGTGACGTCGGATCGCGCCGCGGCCTTGGCGGCCGACGGCCTGATGGTGCCCGGCGTGGGAGCATTCGAAGCCTGCATGAACGGACTGCGCGCCATCGGCGGGGACAGCATCATCGCCGAACGAGTCGTCGCGGGCCGGCCGGTGCTCGGCGTCTGCGTCGGGATGCAGATCCTGTTCGCCCGGGGTGTCGAGTTCGGCGTCCAGAGCACCGGGTGCGGACAGTGGCCGGGTGCGGTCACCCGACTCGACGCGCCGGTGGTCCCGCACATGGGCTGGAATGTCGTCGACGCCGCACCGGGCAGTCGGCTGTTCAAGGGCATCGACGCTGACACCCGGTTTTACTTCGTACACTCCTACGCGGCCCTGTGTTCGAAAGACCAGACCTGGGAGGGCGATCCGGGCGCACTGCTCACCTGGGCCACCCATAACGTGCGGTTTCTGGCAGCCGTCGAGGACGGGCCATTGTCGGCGACACAATTTCATCCGGAGAAGAGCGGTGACGCGGGTGCGGCACTGCTCGCCAATTGGGTTGAGGGACTGTGAAGGAAGACGCGTCATTGATCCTGTTGCCCGCCGTCGACGTCATCGAGGGCCGGGCGGTGCGCCTGGTTCAGGGCAAGGCGGGCAGCGAGACCGAATACGGCACCGCACTGGAGGCCGCGCTGACCTGGCAGCGCGACGGCGCTGAGTGGATCCATCTGGTCGACCTCGACGCGGCGTTCGGCCGCGGCAGCAACCGCGAACTGCTCGCCGACGTGGTGCGTGCACTGGATGTGAAAGTCGAACTCTCCGGTGGCATCCGCGACGATGAGTCGCTGAATGCTGCGTTGGCAACCGGGTGCGCCCGGGTCAACATCGGCACCGCGGCACTGGAGGATCCGGTGTGGTGTGCCCGCGCCATCGCCGAGTTTGGCGATCGGGTCGCGGTCGGGCTTGATGTGCAGGTTGTCGACGGGGAGCACCGGCTTCGTGGCCGCGGCTGGGAAACTGACGGCGGTGAGCTGTGGTCGGTGCTGGAACGCCTTGACAGCGAGGGCTGTTCGCGGTTCGTCGTCACAGATGTCACCAAGGACGGTACGCTCACCGGACCTAACCTGGACCTGCTCGAGGGTGTCGCCGAGTGCACCAACTCGCCGGTGATCGCCTCTGGTGGAGTGTCCAGCCTTGACGACTTGCGTGCCATCGCCACACTCACGGGTTCTGGTATCGAGGGCGCGATCGTTGGCAAGGCCCTCTACGCCGGCCGGTTCACCCTCCCGGAGGCCCTGGCGGCGGTGAGCCGCTAACGTGGCCGACTCGCGGACGGATCTGGCGGTACGCGTCATCCCGTGTCTGGACGTGGATGCCGGCCGGGTGGTCAAGGGCGTTAACTTCGCCAACCTGCGCGACGCCGGTGACCCGGTGGAACTCGCCGCGGCCTACGACGCTGAGGGCGCTGACGAACTGACGTTCCTGGATGTGACGGCATCGTCATCGGGCCGGGCCACCATGCTGGACGTGGTTCGCCGCACCGCCGAACAGGTGTTCATCCCACTGACTGTCGGCGGCGGTGTGCGGGCGGTGGCCGATGTCGATGCTCTGTTGCGTGCGGGCGCGGATAAGGTCTCGGTCAATACCGCCGCGATCGGCCGGCCCGAACTGCTGGCCGAACTTGCCCGACAGTTCGGCTCGCAGTGCATTGTGCTGTCGGTGGATGCCCGAACCGTGCCGTCGGGCGGTCCGCCAACCGCGTCGGGCTGGGAGGTCACCACGCACGGCGGCCGGCAGGGAACCGGGATCGACGCGGTCGAATGGGCAAGGCGCGGAGCCGAACTCGGCGTCGGCGAGATCCTGCTCAACTCAATGGACGCCGATGGCACCAAGGCTGGATTCGACCTGCCGATGCTGCGCGCGGTGCGCGGGGCGGTGACCGTTCCGGTGATCGCCAGTGGGGGAGCGGGCAGAGTCGAGCACTTCGCGCCCGCGGTGGCGGCCGGTGCCGATGCGGTGTTGGCGGCCAGCGTGTTCCACTTCGGCGAGCTGACAATCGGGCAGGTGAAGGCGGCGATGGCTTCAGAAGGGATAACAGTTAGGTGAGCGATCCGGTGAGCCTCGACCCCGAGATCGCAGCCAAACTCAAGCGCGACGCCAACGGTTTGTTCGCCGCGATCGCTCAGGAGCGTGGCACTGGAGCGGTACTGATGCTGGCGTGGATGGACGATGAGGCGCTCGCCCGCACCCTGGAAACCCGGGAGGCGACCTATTACTCGCGGTCCCGCGGCGAGCACTGGGTCAAGGGCGCGACGTCGGGTCACACCCAGTACGTGCACTCGGTGCGACTGGACTGCGACGGCGACGCGGTGCTGCTCGAGGTCGACCAGGTCGGCGGCGCCTGTCACACCGGCGAGCACACCTGCTTCGACGCCGAGTTACTGCTCGGACCGCCGGACTGACCCGTCATCCCGCCGCGCCGCCCCCGCGACCGTGCGCGAAAGTCCGCTGGTGGCGGGGTGTCGGCGTGCCGACACGCACGCTCGCGAGTGGGTATTGCGCGGTTCGGTACATTTTCAGGGTCTGACCGCGACGAAAGGCTTGGCCGTGCCCGAAGATCCCCAAACAGACCCGTCGAGCCAGACAAACCCGTCGAGCCAG
>CAIWCQ010000436.1 GCA_903911165.1 uncultured Actinomycetes bacterium
CCTACCGCGCCGACGACCCGCATCTGCTGCAGTGGGTCCACATCGCAGAGGTGGACAGCTTCCTGCGGGCCTATCAGCTTTACGGGGCGACGCCGCTCGACCAGGACGGCCGCGACGCCTATGTCGCCGATACCGCCCGCGTCGCGGCCGCCCTCGGCGTCCTCGACCCGCCGCGCACCGAGGCCGAACTGCGGGCGCGGATCGCGGAGTACCGAAGCGAATTGCAGAGCACCGAAGCCGCCAGGGAGGCGGCCCGCTTCCTTCTTGTCACTCCCCCGCTGCCGCTGATGGCTCGGGTGCCCTACGGGGTCATCGCTGCGACGTCGGTGTCGATGCTGCCCGCGTGGGCACGGCTACCGCTGCGACTGCCGTATCTGCCGCCGGTGGAAGCCACTGCGATTCGACTCTCGGGGCGCGTTCTAGTGAGTGGAATCCGCTGGGCACTGGAAGCCGATCAACCGGAATCGCTTGCAGCACAGTAAGTTCCGCCGTAGATACCAGCTGGCCGGAGATCAGGCGTCGTCGAGAAGATCCGGGGTGACCGCCGATTCGGTGTCCGGGATTCCGTCCTGTTTGGCCTTGCGGTCGGCCATCGACAACAGCCGCCGGATGCGTCCGGCAACGGCGTCTTTGGTCATCGGCGGGTCGGCGAGCCGTCCCAGTTCTTCGAGGGAGGCCTGCCGATGTTCGACCCGCAGGCGTCCCGCGGCCGCCAGATGGTTCGGAACCGTGTCGGCGAGAATATCTAGGGCGCGCTCCACGCGCGCGGCCGCGGCGACCGCGGCGCGGGCTGAACGGCGCAGATTGGCATCGTCGAAGTTGGCCAGCCTGTTGGCGGTTGCCCGAACCTCCCGGCGCATCCGGCGTTCCTCCCACGTCAGACGGGTGTCCTGGGCGCCCATCCGGATCAGGAGATTGCCGATGGCTTCCCCGTCGCGCACCACGACCCGGTCGATGCCACGGACCTCCCGGGCCTTCGCGCTGATACCGAGCCGCCGGGCAGCACCGACCAGAGCCAGCGCCGCCTCCGGTCCCGGGCAACTCACCTCCAGGGCCGATGAACGACCCGGCTCGGTCAGCGAACCGTGCGCGAGAAAGGCGCCCCGCCAGGCCGCCTCGGCGTCGCCCACACTTCCGCCGACCACCTGGGCGGGGAGCCCGCGTACCGGACGGCCACGCATATCGAGCAGCCCGGTCTGCCGTGCCAGCGCCTCACCGTCCTTAGCCACCCGGACCACGTAGCGGGTGCCCTTTCGGATGCCACTGGCCGACAGCACGTGCACGACGGCGCTGTAGCCGTAGAGATCGTGAATGTCCTTGCGCAGTCGCCGGGCGATACTGCCGAGATCGACCTCGGCTTCAACAACCACCCGGCCCGCCACGATGTGCAGGCCGCCGGCGAAGCGCAGCAGTGCGGCCACCTCTGCCCTGCGTGCACTCACCGAGTTGACCACGAGACGACTCAGTTCGTCCTTCACCTCAGCTGTCATCGCCACAGGGCGTCACCTCTTGGTCCATCTCCTGCTCGTGGGGCCGCGGTCCGTACGGTAGTGGTCGCAGCCTCTCCACCCCGCAAGCAGGCGTCGAGCGCCGCAGCCAGCTTCGCCGGGTCATGTAAAGGTGTACCAGGTCGGGAAACTCCGGCAAAGTTAACCGTAGCTTTCAACAGGCCCGCTGTTCGGCGAAGTTGATCGCGTTCACGCTCCGCGGGCACACTGGCTGCGTCGACGATGATGTCATCAACGGTGAATCCCGGAGCGTGCTGGGCCAGCACGTGGATATGCCGCTCCGCCGAAAACCCGGCGGTTTCACCGGGTTCGGCGGCAAGATTCAGCACGACAGCGCGGCGGGCGGTCGATGACTTCAGCGCATCGGCCAACGCCGGCACCAGGACGTGCGGGATGACACTGGTGAACCAGCTGCCTGGTCCGAGCACCACCAGGTCGGCGGCAAGTACCGCGTCAACGGATTGTCGGGTGGCCGGTGGATTGCTCGGCAGCAGGCGTACCCGCCGCACCTTGCCGGGTGTGGTGGCCACCGCGACCTGACCCCTTATCACCCGACTCATCCGTGGGTCACTTTCCAATCCGGAGACGTCGGCTTCGATCTGCAATGGCACCGGGCACATCGGCAGAACCCTGCCCTTCACCCCCAGAATGCGGCCGAGTTCGTCCAGGGCCGCCACCGGATCGGCGAACACCTCGTTGAGTCCGGCGAGCAGAAGGTTGCCGATCGGGTGGCCCGCCAATGCGCCGCTGCCGCCGAACCGGTGTTGGATGATCGTTGCCCATAGTCGGCCGTGCGGGCTGTCCGATGCCAGGGCAGCCAGCGCCATCCGGAGATCACCCGGCGGTATGACATCGATCTCGGACCGCAACCGGCCCGACGAACCACCGTCGTCGGCGACGGTGACGACCGCGGTGACGTGCGGCGTGAGCCTGCGCGCAGCCGACAGCGTCGCATACAGACCGTGCCCACCGCCCATCGCGACGATGCGTGGGTTCAGCGAGCCGGTCGCCGCACTCGTGGCCGCCGCGGAGGTCATTCGCGTCCCAGATCCCGGTGCAGGACCCGCACCGAGAGTTGGGAGTCCTCGCTCAGCAGCCCGGCAAGCGCCTCGGCGATGGCGACGCTGCGGTGCTTCCCGCCGGTGCAGCCGATGGCCACCGTCATGTATCTCTTGCCCTCCCGGGTGTAGCCGTCGGCCACCAGCCGCAAGAGTTGATAGTAGGTCTGCAGAAACTCCGCGGCACCGGACTGAGCGAGAACGTAGTCCCGGACCGCCGGCGACTGGCCGGTCTGCGATCGCAGTTCGTCCACCCAGTGCGGATTAGGCAGGAACCGCACGTCCATCACCATGTCGGCATCCATCGGTAGGCCGTACTTGAAGCCGAAGGACTCCACAGTGACGCTGGTCTGGCCAGCCATCTCCGAGCCGAAGGCCCCTTCGATGCTCGTTCGTAATTCCGGAACCGCCAGCGCGGAGGTGTCGATAATCAGATCGGCGCTTGCGCGCACCGGCGCCAGCATCGCGCGCTCGGCCGAAATACCCTCGGCGAGAGTCTGATTGCCCTGCAACGGATGACTGCGCCGATTGTTCTCATAGCGGCGTACCAAGATTTCGTCGGAAGCCTCCATGAACAGCACCCGGGGATTGATGTCTCGGGTAGCCAGATCCCGGCGAACCAGGTCGAGATCGCCGGTGAAACCCCGGGAGCGGACGTCCATGACCACCGCCAGTCGGGTGATCCGCGATCCGGCCGCCAGTCCGAGGTCCACCATCTGCGCGATCAACTCGGGCGGCAGGTTATCGGCGACGTACCAACCCAGGTCCTCGAGCACCTTGGCGGCGGTGCCCCGGCCCGCGCCGGACAGTCCGGTCACCAGCACGACATCGATGTCGGCCACGCCGTCGCCCCGGACAGCGTCCGCGTCACTGTGTTCCGTCATCGTCGTTCTGTCATCGTCGTTCTGTCATCGTCGTTCTGTGGCGTCACCCGATGAGAATCATGACCCACGGCGGCGTCCGGTGGATCAGAACCTGACCGATCCGCCTCGGAACCGAGTGCGGCCAGCACGGCTGCCGCGGTAGTGGCTCCGATACCTGGTACCGCCGTGATCTCCGCCACGCTGGCCTGCCGGATCCGGGCCACCGAACCGAAATGGGTGACCAGTGCCTTGCGTCGGGTCTCGCCCAGTCCGCGCACCGAGTCGAGTGCCGATTCCGTCATCCGCTTGGAGCGTTTACTCCGGTGGTAGGAAATTGCGAATCGATGCGCCTCATCGCGAACCCGTTGCAGCAGGTAAAGCCCTTCGGTGTTGCGGGAGAGAATCACCGGGTCCGGCTGTGCCGGAACCCAAACCTCCTCCAGGCGCTTGGCGAGTCCGATCACCGCAACGTCGCTGACGCCGAGTTCGTCGAGCACCCGTTGAGCGGCATTGACCTGGGGGGCGCCGCCGTCCACGACGTAGAGGTTGGGCGGATAGGCGAACCTTCGGGGCTTCTCGGCGAGAACCTGTTCTGCGGAATCGCCAGCCCGGCTCTCTGCGACGTGGCGCGCGAAACGGCGCCGGGTGACTTCCGCAATCGAGGCGACATCGTCGGACCGGCCGCCGCCGGCTGCTTCCCGGATGGCGAAGTGCCGATAGTCGGACTTACGCGGCAGGCCATCCTCGAACACCACCAGCGAGCCGACCACATCGGTGCCCTGCACATGACTGATATCCACGCACTCGATCCGCAACGGAGCATCGGACAACCCCAGCGACTCCTGAATGTTCTGCAGCGCAGCCGATCTCGCGGTGAAATCGCCGGCCCGTTTTAGCTTGTGCTGTTGCAGCGATTCCTGGGCGTTGCGGCGCACCGTCTCTGCGAGGGCATGTTTGTCCCCGCGTCGCGGAACTCGCAGATCCACCCCGGACCCACGCAGTCCGGACAGCCAAAGGGTGAGTTCAGCGGCATTGGGCGGCAGGCACGGCACCAGCACTTCGCGGGGCACCGGATTGCTGGACTCGTCTGGCGCACCGCCGAGTTCGGCCTGCTCGCCATAAACCTGGTCGCCGTAAAACTGGGTCAAGAACTGTTCAACCAACCTGGCTTGATCGGAGTCACCGGGATCTCCGGGCTTCTCGACGATCCATCCCCGCTGACCGCGAACCCTGCCGCCGCGCACATGGAACACCTGCACCGCGGCCTGTAACTCGTCGTCTGCGAAAGCCACCACGTCGGCGTCGGTACCGTCGCCTAGCACCACGGCCTGCTTCTCCAGTACCCTTTTGATTGCGCCTAGATCATCGCGCAATCGTGCGGCCCGTTCGAAGTCCAATTCTGCTGCGGCAGAGTTCATCTGACGTTCAAGATCACGGGTGAATCGATCGGTCCGCCCAGATAGGAAGTCGCAGAAATCCCCCACGATTTTGCGGTGCTCCTCCGCGGTGACCCGGCCGATGCAGGGCGCCGAACACTTGTCGATGTAGCCGAGCAGACAGGGGCGATCAATTTGACTGTGCCGCTTGAACACTCCGCCCGAACACGTTCGTGCCGGGAATACCCGGGTCAGCAGATCCAGAGTCTCGCGGATCGCCCAGGCGTGCGAGTACGGCCCGAAATAGCGCACCCCCTTGCGTCGCGGTCCCCGATAGACCATCAGTCGGGGGAACTCCTCGTTGAGGGTCACCGCCAATACCGGATAGGACTTGTCGTCGCGGTAGCGGACGTTGAACCGCGGATCGAATTCCTTGATCCAGTTGTACTCCAGTTGCAACGCCTCGACCTCGGTGCCGACCACCGTCCAATCCACCTTGGCGGCAGTGGTGACCATCTGTCGCGTCCGGGGATGCAGGCCGGCGATATCAGCGAAGTACGACGTCAGACGGCTACGCAGGCTCTTGGCCTTGCCCACGTAGATGACCCGGCCGCGGGAGTCGGAGAACCGGTAGACGCCGGGCTCCACCGGGATGGACCCGGGCGCCGGGCGGTACGTCGCGGGATCGGGCACCCTTCTTAGGCTAGTACCGGGAGCGGATCGCCCGGCCTGCCGCTCTACCGGTACCGGCCCATCAGTTCGCGGATGGTGTCCATCGCGGCCACCGATCGCTCCCCATCTGAGGATTGGACGGCCAGCACCGGCAGGTACTCGTTGTGCTCCAAATCCACCCGGGCCCAACGCTTGCCCCGTGGAAATGAGAAATCGACAACCTCACTCCAGGGAATCACTCGATAGCCCAGGAGATTTCGGACCGCCAGTCCGGCGGGTCCGGCCCGCAACCGCGGCCGGGTCAGCATCAGTACCCCGCCGGCAAGTGCCGCCGCCAACCCCGCCATCGCGACGTGGTCGACGGTCCGCAGGAACGCGCCGGTGGAGTTCCCCTCCGAAACGAGAGCCACCACCAGGCCGACCACCATGATCACGGCCGCCACTCCCCGGGCGAGCAGGGTCATCCGTTTCGGGGTGAATTCGATTTCCCAGCCGAGGCCGGGGGGCGGTTCTGTCATTCGTCGCGCAGGCGGCGCAACGTCAGCGCGGTGGACAGCGCGGCGGCCGCGGCCTGAGATCCCTTGTCCTCGGCCGACCCCGGCAACCCCGCACGGTCAACGGCCTGCTGCATGGTTTCCGTGGTGAGCACGCCGTTGGCGACCGGCGTGGATTCATCCAGCGAGACCCGGGTCAGGCCCTGCGTCACGGCGTCGCAGACATAGTCGAAGTGCGGCGTCTGGCCGCGGATCACGACGCCGAGTGCGACCACCGCATCGTGGTTGCGGGCCAGTTCCTGGGCGACGACGGGAATCTCGATGGCGCCGTGCACGCGCACCACAGTCGGGTCGGTGATGCCACAGGCAACCGCCACCCGGCGGGCACCGGCGAGTAGCGCATCGCATATCTCGGCGTGCCAGGTGCTGACCACGATCGCCAGCGCGAGTTCGGAGGCATCCAACTGCGGAATGTCGGGAATCCCGTCGGCGGCGCTCACCGGGCCCCGCCCAGACCGTCGTAGTCATCCAGGCCGGTCAGCTCGTGGCCCATCCGATCACGCTTGGTCTTGAGGTAGCGAATGTTCTCGGCGTTAGCGCGCACGGGCAGTGCGACCCGCTCGATGATGTGCAGGCCGTAGCCGTCCAGGCCGACACGTTTGGCGGGGTTATTGGTCAGCAGACGCATCGACCGGACACCCAGATCGACCAGGATCTGGGCGCCGACTCCGTAGTCCCGGGCATCGGCGGGCAGGCCGAGTTCGAGATTGGCGTCGACCGTATCCGACCCGGCGTCCTGCAGTTGATAGGCCTGCAACTTGTGCATGAGCCCGATGCCGCGGCCCTCATGGCCGCGCATGTAGAGCACCACACCGCGATCCTCGGCGGCAACCAACTCCATGGCGGCGTCAAGTTGCGGGCCGCAGTCGCACCGACAGGAGCCGAACACGTCACCGGTCAGACATTCGGAGTGCACCCGGACCAAAACATCGTGGCCGTCGTGCTTCGGGCCGGCGATGTCGCCGCGCACCAGAGCGACGTGTTCAATCTGGTCATAGATGTTGCGGTAACCGACGGCGCGAAACTCGCCGTGCCGGGTGGGTATCCGGGCCTCGGCCACCCGTTCGACATGCTTTTCGTGTTTGCGCCGCCACTCGATGAGGTCGGCGATGGAGATCAGGGCCAGACCGTGTTCGTCGGCGAAGATCCGCAACTCGTCAGTCTGGGCCATAGCGCCCTCGTCTTTTTGGCTGACGATCTCGCAGATCGCTCCGGCCGGTTGCAGGCCGGCCATCCGGGCCAGATCGACGGCCGCCTCGGTATGGCCCGGACGGCGCAGGACTCCACCGTCCTTGGCGCGCAACGGGACCACGTGGCCCGGCTTGGTGAAGTCATCGGAGACACTCGACGGATCGGACAGCAGGCGCATCGTGGTCGCTCGGTCCGAGGCCGAGATCCCCGTTCCCACGCCATGTCTGGCGTCAACGGTGACGGTGTAGGCGGTGCCGTGCTTGTCCTGGTTGAGCGCGTACATCGGCAGCAGGCCCAGCCGGTCGCAGATCGCACTGTCCAGGGGAACACAGAGGTACCCGGAGGTGTAGCGGACCATGAACGCCACCAGTTCCGGTGTCGCCTTCTCGGCCGCGAAGATCAGGTCGCCCTCGTTCTCGCGGTCCTCGTCGTCGATGACGACGACGGCCTTACCCGCCGCGATGTCGGCTACCGCCCTCTCGACGGTGTCCAGTCTCGTCATCGTTGCCGCCTGCCTGGGGTGCTGATGGTTACGAGTCAGTATGAACCACCGCAACCGGCCGGTTATGACCGGCGCTCACCGAGCAGACGCTCGACATACTTCGCGATCACATCAACCTCGAGGTTGACCGGCGTGCCGACTGCCGCTCGCCCCAGGGTGGTCAGCGCCAGGGTGGTGGGGATCAACGACACCTCGAACCATCCGGTGCCGTCCTCATCGGCCAGCGCCGACACCGTCAGCGAGATGCCGTCGACGGTGATCGAACCCTTCTCCACCACATACCGGGAGATCTCTCGGGGCAACGCGATGCGCACAATCTCCCAGTGCTCCGAGGGGTTGCGCGCGATGACCGTTCCAGTGCCGTCGACGTGGCCCTGCACGATATGGCCGCCGAGGCGGCCGTTGACCGCTGCGGCGCGTTCCAGATTGACCGGGCTGCCCGGCGCGAGCGCGCGCAGGCTCGATCGGTTGAGCGTCTCAGCCATCACGTCGGCGCTGAACTGGCCGTCCGCGAGCACGTCAACCACGGTCAGACACACACCGTTGACGGCGATGGAGTCACCATGGCTGGCGTCGGAGGTGACAATCGGACCGCGGATGGTCATCCGCGTCGCATCGCCGAGATCCTCCTGCGCGACGACCTCGCCGAGTTCTTCCACGATTCCGGTGAACACCCGATCAATCTACTGGGCCGCCTCTTACTGGGCCGCCTTCTACTGGGCCGCCTCTTACTGGGCCACGCCGCTAACCGGCCGAATCCAGCCGCTTCTCGCCATGGAACTCAGCGGCCGGGTTGTCGTTGAAATTCTCCACCCGCCGATACCCCGACGCCTCGTAGAACGCCTGGGCGTGGGGTTGGCGCGACCCGGTGTCCAATCGGGCGATCCGGTAGCCCAGCCCGCGGGCGGCCTCCTCGAGTGCGGCGAGCAGTGCGCGGGCGACGCCGCTGCGGCGGGCTTGCGGGACGACGTACATCCGCTTGATCTCGCAGGCTCCGTCGGGAAGTCGCTTAAGACCTCCCCCGCACACCGGCTCACCGTCGCGGTAGCCCACCAGGAACACCCCGTCCGGCGGGCCGAATTCCGCCGGCCCCGCCTTCGGCATCCCGGGGGCGGTGAGGTCCAGCCCGTCGTACAGCGCGCGCATCTCCTCGACCATGGCCGACACCAGGGCGGCGGCGTCGCCGGCATCCGTCGCGGCACGCCGAAACTCCAGCTCACCACCCACCTGACTACTTGTACCGATCCGGTCACGCCGACACAACCCCGGCCTTGCCGGCGGGGTGCGCTCGCTACGACCCATTACGATGCAGCTATGTCGACGTACCGCCGGATTTTTGCCATGCTTGCCACGCTCCTCGCTGCCACCCTGTTGATCTCGGGATGCTCGAAGAAGTCGTCCGAACCGCTGCCCGACGCGGCCGGCCTGCTCACCCAGTCCATCGCGTCCACCAAGAAGCTCCAGAGCGCCCATCTGGAGATCGTCGTCAACGGCAAGATCGACGGGCTGATGGTCAAGTCTCTCTCCGGTGACCTGACCAACGTGCCGGCCGTAGCCGTCAAGGGCAACTCGACGATCTCCATGGGTGGCTCCGCAGTAGATATCGAACTGGTGGTGCTCGACGGCACGCTCTACGCGGCCCTCACCCCGAACAGCTGGCTGGATATGGGGCCCGCCGCCGAAATCTACGACCCGTCGGTAATCCTGAACCCCGACGAGGGCCTGGCCAACATGCTCACAAATCTCACCGACGCGACGGCAGCGGGCTTCGAAACCATCGGCGGCGTCCCGACGGTGAAGATCACCGGCAAGATCGGCGCCGACGCTGTTAACAAGCTCATTCCCCCACTCAAGGCCAGCGCTCCGCTGCCCTCCACGGTGTGGATCGAGCAGAATGCTCCGAACCAACTGGTGCAGGCCCAGGTCGACCAGAGCGAGGGCAACAATGTGCAGTTGACGCTGTCCGAGTGGGACAAGCCGGTCACCGTGACCAAGCCCGCGATGTGATGCCGCCGGCTCCCGCCACCATCTCCGACCGACCCCGAACCACCGGCCGCAGCCGTCGGATCGCCATCGGCGCCGGCAGTCTCGCGGTGCTGCTCGGGGCGCTCGACACCTATGTCGTGGTCACGATCATGGTCGACATCATGGGTTCCATCGGCATCCCGATCAACAAAATCCAGCAGGTCACACCGATCATCACCTGGTACCTGCTGGGTTACATCGCCGCGATGCCACTGCTGGGCCGGCTGTCGGACAGATTCGGCCGCAAACTTGTCCTGCAACTCAGCCTGGCCGGTTTCGCCGTTGGTTCGGTGCTGACCGCGCTGTCGAACGACCTGACCACCATGGTGATCGGCCGCCTCGTTCAGGGTCTGGCCAGCGGTGCGCTGTTGCCAGTCACGCTCGCCCTGGCCGCCGATCTGTGGGCCGCCCGCAACCGGGCCGCCGTCCTCGGTGGTATCGGTGCCGCCCAGGAGTTGGGCAGCGTCCTCGGCCCGCTGTACGGCATCGGCGTGGTCGCGCTGCTCAAATCGGTTTTGGACGAACCATGGCGCGGGGTGTTCTGGATCAACGTGCCGCTGACCCTGATCGCGATGGCGCTGATCCACGTCAGCATGCCCGCCCACGAGCGCAGTGCCGAACCCGAGCGTGTCGACGTGGTCGGCGGTGTCCTGCTGGCGATCGCGCTGGGCCTGGCGGTATGGGGGCTCTACAACCCGAACCCGGACGGCAAGCAGGTGCTGCCGAGCTACGGTCTGACCCTCGTCGGTGGCGCGCTGCTCGTCGCAATCGCCTTCGTCGTCTGGGAGCGGTTTGCCCGAACCCGGCTCATCGAACCCCGCGGCGTGCGGGTGACCCCGTTCCTGGCGGCGCTGGGCACCTCGACATGCGCCGGCGCCGCCCTGATGGTCACGCTGGTCAACGTCGAACTGTTCGGCCAGGGCGTATTGGGCAAAGACCAGATCGGCGCGGCGTTTCTCCTGCTGCACTTCCTGGTCGCACTGCCGATCGGCGCGCTGGTCGGTGGCTGGCTGGCCACCCGCGTCGGCGACCGGACGATCGCAGTGGCCGGCATGCTGATCGCGGCGTTCGCCTACTGGCTGGTGTCGAAATGGGGCCTGGACGTGCTGTCGGCGCGCCACCAGCTCGGTCCGGTGTCGTTGCCCACCTTCGGCACCGACCTGGCCCTGGCCGGACTGGGGTTGGGTCTGGTGATCGGCCCGCTGACCTCGGCCGCGCTGCGGGTGGTTCCGGCGGCGCAGCACGGCATCGCCTCGTCGCTGGTGGTGGTGTCGCGAATGACCGGCATGCTGATCGGCGTCGCGGCGCTGAGCGCCTGGGGCCTCTACCGGTTCAACCAGATCCTGGCGACACTGCCCAGTGCGCCGGCCGACACGCTGGCCGCGAAGGTCGCCGGCGAGGCCGTCCGGTACCGCACCGCCTTCGCCATGCAGTACGGCTCGATCTTTTTCATCACCACCATCGTGTGCCTGGCCGGAGCCTTCCTCGCGCTGTTCATCGCCCGTCGCGACCAGCATGCCGCCGACGAGGGGGCGGCAGCGGACGGTGTGCTGGCGAATGTTGGCGACCTCACACCTGATCGGCTGCCCGATCGGTAACGTCGCCGGTATGCGGGGAAGTCGGTGCTGACCGCGGCGATGCGCGATCTGCAATGGCGCAAGCGCCGCTTTGCCATCGCGATCGTCGGGACTGGACTGGTCTTCGCGATGACACTGGTTCTCACCGGGCTTGCCAACGGTTTCCGGGTTGAGGCCACCCGCACGGTCGACGCGCTCCAGTTAGACGCGTTTCTCATCAAGTCTGGCGCCACCGGACCGTTCCTGGGGTCGGCCGCTTTTCCCGCCACGGCCACCACAATGCGCCTGCCCGGGGTGAGTGTCGCCGCGCCGTTGGTCTATGGCAGCGCCACCATGCCCGACGGCGACTCCGCACGCAGCGTCAACGTATTCGGCGCACCCCAGGGCGGCCCGGGCATCCCGATTCTGTCCGACGGTCGCCCGCCCGCGGCCACCGACGAGGTCGCGGTCTCCGACCGGATGGACAAACGGGTCGGCGACACCGTCGAAATCGGTTCGCTGCCGTTGCGCATCGTGGGAACCGTCGACGACTCGACGGCACTCGGCGGACAACCCAACATCTTCCTGACCACCGCGGGCGCCCAGAAGCTGCTCTTCTCCGGCCAGTCGCTCATCACCTCGATGGGCCTGCGCGGCACTCCCACCGAGGTGCCGACGGGTTTCCGCGTCATCGACCGGGCCGGCGCCATCGATGATCTCCTTCGCGCACTCTCCGGGGCGCGACAGGCGATGACGTTGATGGCCGGACTGCTCTGGGTGGTCGCCGCCCTGATCGTCGGATCAATGATTTACATGTCGGCGTTGGAGCGCACCCGGGACTTCGCGGTGTTCAAGGCGGTGGGAGTACCGACCCGGTCGATCCTGGCCGGACTGGCCATGCAAGCCGTCATCGTCGCGGTTCTGGCCGCACTGCTCGGCGGAATCCTCTCGGTGCTGCTCGGCCCGTTGTTCCCGATGCGGGTGGACATTCCCAGAGTCGCCTTCGCACTCCTGCCGGTGGTCGCGATCACCATCGGGGTGCTCGCGAGCCTGGCCGGCCTTCGGCGGGCCGTCACCGTCGATCCCGCCCTGGCGTTCGGGGGGCCCTGAACCGATGGCCGACCTACGGATCAAAGACCTCGTAGTGGAGTACGCGAGCAGCCAGGAAACGGTGCGCCCGATCGACGAACTGAGCCTGGACGTCCCGGCGGGCTCACTGGCAATCCTGTTGGGGCCCAGCGGATGCGGCAAGACCACCCTGCTGTCCTGTCTCGGCGGGATTCTGCGGCCGACGGCCGGCCGCATCGAGTTCGGCG
>CAIWCQ010000437.1 GCA_903911165.1 uncultured Actinomycetes bacterium
CAACACCAGCAGGCGGCTGATCGGGGTCAGCAGAATGGAGATGAACTGCAACGGCAGCGCAGCGAACAGCGCGATCGAGTAGGCGTTCTGCCGGCCGAGGGTGCGCGGACCGACTCCCATCACGACGAAGTTGATCACCGTCATGATCGCCGCCGCCGCGACCAGCCCCCAGGTCATACCGAAATCGTCGGAGATATAGGCCACGAGCAGGACGGTGGCGCTAACTTCGCAGGTAATCCGAAGCAGCACAACAAGATTGATGTAGCGCGGCCGATCGCGAAGCACACGGGCCAGGCGCGAGGCGCCAGGCCTCTCGTTGCGAACCAGTTCCTCCAGGCGGGCAATGGACACCGTGTTGATAGCGGCGTCGATCGCGGCGAACAATCCGCCGGCGGCGATGAGTGCGAACAAACCGACAAGCGGTGCCAGACCGGTCACGATTGGTCGAAATACCGCGATTTGTCGAGCAGTCGCCGGTCCTTCTCGTTCTGGCGCTCCTGGTGGTAGGCCGCAACCTGCGCGGCGACCCATCCCTCGAGGAGTCGGCGCTGCAGGGCGAACATCTCCTTCTCCTCATCGGGTTCGGCATGGTCGAAACCCAACAGGTGCAGTACTCCGTGCACGGTCAGCAATGCCAGTTCGTGGCCGAGGCTGTGGCCGGCCGTCGCGGCTTGGGAGGCCGCGAACTGCGGGCACAGCACGATGTCGCCGAGCATCGCCTGCCCCGGTTCGGCCGCGTCGGGGCGACCACCGGGTTCGAGCTCATCCATCGGGAAGCTCATCACGTCGGTGGGACCGGGCAGGTCCATCCACCGCATATGCAGATCGGCCATCGCGTCGGTGTCCAGCAGCACCATCGACAGTTCCGCCACCGGGTTGACCTTCATCTCGTGGATGACGAAGCGAGCGACGCTGATCAGTTCCTCTTCGGATACGTCCAGACCTGATTCGTTGGAGACCTCGATGCTCACCAATGTCCCTACCGTCGCGCGGAGCGCCGGGGCGCCCGGCTCGCCGTATCCGGCCGATCCGCGGCCCTGGCGTAGGCGTCGACGATGTCCGACACCAGACGGTGGCGGACCACGTCGGCACTGGTGAGTTGACAGAAGTGGATGTCGTCGATGCCCTCGAGGACGTCCATCGCCGCTCGCAACCCAGACCGTGCGCCGCCGGGCAGATCGACCTGGGTGATATCGCCGGTCACCACGATCTTGGACCCGAAGCCCAACCGGGTCAGGAACATCTTCATCTGCTCAGCGGTGGTGTTCTGCGCCTCGTCGAGGATGATGAACGCGTCGTTGAGACTGCGGCCACGCATGTAGGCCAGCGGCGCGACCTCGATCACACCGGCGCTCAACAGCTTCGGGATCGCTGCGGCATCCATCATGTCGTGCAACGCGTCGTAGAGCGGACGCAGGTACGGGTCGATCTTCTCGCTGAGCGTGCCGGGCAGGAAGCCGAGGCGCTCACCGGCTTCCACGGCCGGGCGGGTCAGGATGATCCGGGACGCCTGTTTGGTTTGCAGCGCGTTGACTGCCTTGGCCATGGCCAGGTAGGTCTTGCCGGTGCCGGCCGGCCCGATGCCGAAGACGATGGTGTTGGCGTCGATGGCGTCGACGTAACGTTTCTGGTTCAGCGTTTTGGGGCGGATGGTCTTGCCGCGCCGCGACAGGATGTCCAGGCTCAGCACTTCGGCGGGTGAGGCCTCCTCGCCGCCGGACATCATCGCGATGCTGCGGCGCACCGCATCCGGTGACAACGCCTGACCCCCGGCAACGACGGCAACGAGTTCGGCGATCACCCGTTCGGCCAGGGCCACGTCGACAGCCGATCCGGACAGAGTGACGGTGTCACCGCGCACATGCACCTCGGCAGCCAGGCTTGCTTCGAGTGCGCGAAGGTTACCGTCTGCCGAACCCAGCAGACCCATGACGAGGTCGGGCGGAACAGTCATGCTGCTGCGTGCCGGGCTGTTGCGGTCAGGGCGAGCAGCGGTCGTCTCGCGGGGCGTCACGTGGGCTTCGATGCCTGCTTCCTAGGTTTTCCCGGTCGGGATGCGACTGGTGTTTTCCCGGTCGGGATGCGATGGGGGGATTCTAGCGCCGCAGCGTCCTGGCGCTAGAACACACAGGGAAAACCATCGGCCGCGGGCAGTTCATGGCATTATCTCTAGGAGGACGCTAGCAAACGTGGTGCAATCTTTCACTCTGGGGTCGGGGGCGTTCGAACCCGATAGAGCAAGGTCGCCACACCAGCGAAGGGGACACCCATGAACGGTATTCGGCCTACTGGCAGAGCACTGCTGGGCGCTCTCCTCTCGGGGGCGCTTGCGACCGGGGCGATTGGCGGGGCGGCGCCTGCGGAGGCGAGTTGCTTTTCGATGTTCGGTATCGG
Organism: uncultured Actinomycetes bacterium; assembly: GCA_903911165.1. Lineage (GTDB taxonomy): Bacteria > Actinomycetota > Actinomycetes > Mycobacteriales > Mycobacteriaceae > Mycobacterium. The sequence continues at coordinate 2,395 of CAIWCQ010000437.1, forward strand.
CAACGGCAACGGATGCACCAGCACCCTGACCACCTACGCGATCGGGATCGGCGATGGCGCTGTAGCGAACGCTCCAACGTTATTCGGTGGTGCGCTGGCGATCGGCAAGAATGCCAACGCCTCAACCGTCACAATCGGTACCAGTGCGTTTAACTTCGCGACGGCGATCGGTGACAACGCGAACGCATCGGGCTACGTTTCGCTTTTCGGCGTAGCCCTTCAACTGGGCGAAGGCACCGCGGGAACCTTCGGCGTCGGCAATATCGCCATCGGAGTGGGCGAAGGTCTGGGAAACCAAGCCGCCGTCTCCGGCGTCTTCGGTATTGCGTTACAACTGGGACGTGGCACGACGAATACCATCGGGTCGCTCAGCGCCGGCGTAGGCATCTCGCCCTTCAGCGCCGGCAGCCCGGTGACATCCACAACCGGATTTGGCACTCTGGCTCTCAATCTGTTCGGCGGTGCAAGCGAAGGCGGCACCGCCCGAGTCGAATCGAACGGCTTTTTCAACCTCGCCGCGAACATTCTTGGCAGAGACAATGTGGTGACTGCGAACGGGCCCGTCGGGCCGGGTCTGCCCAACTGGGCCTTCAACGTCTCCGGCGACCGCAACACGGTGGAGGCCGGCCCCGGTCCGCTGACACTCGCGGGGTCGATCTTCCAGAGAGATGCGACCATCAGGCAACCGAACACCGGTTTCAACATCAACGGCCTCGCCATTCCCGGGGTTGCGTCGGTGGCATCGGTGGCGTCGGTGCCACGTCGCACCGTTTCTCCGGCCGCGGCAAAGGCTTCAGCGGTCGCGCCGGCAGCGACCGCGGCGACGGCCCAGCGCCCAGCTGCCAAAGCCGTCTCCTCACGTACTGTCAGGAAGACCACGAGATGATTTCCTGGGCGTGGGCCACCTATGCTGGTGGCGGACCACGCCCAATCGTCGATAGACTGCTCACACCTTGGCGCGTAGGTGAACAGGGCTCAAATTTCGGGGTGGACGTGCTAGAATCTGAGAATTAGATAATAGAAACTTAGGAAAAAACTGTGTCGGGGAAACATCGGGCGGTGAATCGAGCGAAGGCCCGCAAAAGGGCACGGCTCGGGGTTCGGCGCATCGCCGCCCGCCACCGGGCCCCTCAACGTCACAGCGAGGCTCCGGTGTGGCTCGCGGCGGGCGCATTAACCCTGGGCGCTTTCGCCACCATGGTCGGCGCGGCCGGGGTCGCGAATGCCGAACCCGCGACCGGTGACGCGTCGGCTCACAGCGCCAGCGGGAGTTCTGCACCTTCGACCCACCGCGTGGCACGCAAACCCGACTCGACGCGACCAACTGTCAGGGCGCGTCCGTCCCGGATGGCCGGCTCGGCAACTGGCGCCGAATCAAAGCCCGAGGCGCGTGCTGCTGCCAGCGTCGCATCTGCTGCCCCAGTCACCCGGATAGCTCCCGCGGCGGCATCCCGGACGGCCGCGGCCGCCTCAGCTAACCTGCGCACGGCCGGGTCGCCCCTAGCCGCCGCAAGCACACGGACGTTGCAGGCCGCGGCAACGGGTTCCGGCCCGGTCGACCCGCTATTGACGTACCTGTTCGGCAACGGTGCAGACGGGACCGAGGCCAGCCCGAATGGCGCACCCGGCGGGGTCTTGTTCGGCAACGGGGGCCAGGGATTCAGCTGGGACGGCACTACGTGTCCGAGCGGTTCCTGCACCGGTGGCAACGGCGGTGCCGCCGGGATCTTCGGCAACGGTGGTAACGGCGGTGCCGGCTGGGCCGGTGGCGCGGGCGGCAACGGCGGAATCGCAGGCTGGTTCGGTCTCGGCGGCAACGGCGCGGCCGGCGGTTCCTCAAGCAGCGGCAACGGCGGCAACGGCGGCAACGGCGGGGTCGGCGGGTTCGTCGTCGGCAATGGCGGATCGGGCGGGGTCGGCGGATCCGCCACCTCAGG
>CAIWCQ010000438.1 GCA_903911165.1 uncultured Actinomycetes bacterium
GATGGTGGGGGCATCGGCGGGCACCGCGGCCCGCGCGGATTCCATCCCGGTGAAGCAGGCCGTGCCGCCCGGGCAGCCAGGGCAACCCGATGCCGTCGTGCAGACCCGGTCGAGCACACCCCAGGACGGGGTGTCGGCCGGCGCGGCGAAGCCGAAGCCGGTCATCAGCAGGGTGTCGCAGACGAAGGCGTGCAGCTGGCGCAGGTTCGCCACCCCGCCCTGGGCCAGATAAACATGGGTCTGCAGGGCGATGCCCGCGGCCACGGTGGAGCGCTCCATCAAGTCGGCGTCGGGAGCCTGCTCGCCGCTGACCACAACGGTCGGGACCCCGCTGGCCAGCGCGGTATCGATGGTCTTCTGCAACGCCCGGTAACCACCTAGCACCCGGATCACCACCACAGCGGCGCCGTCAATCAGACCGTTCAGTTCGCCGGGGCCCAGCCTCGTCGGGTTGGCCCACCGGTAGTCCGCAGCGCTGGCGCGGGCAGTGATCAGGTCGGTGTCCGAGGTCGACAGCAGCAGGACGGTGGGCTCGGGCACCCCCTATTCGTACCGCAGCCGTGCAGGCGGCTCGTCCTTGGCCGCGTCGTACCGTGGTCGGATGGCCCGCACCCGCGACGACGACGCCTGCCCCGGCGCCCTGCACGTGCACCACGCCGCCGACGGCGCACTGGCCCGGATTCGACTGCCCGGCGGGATGATTACCGGCGCCCAACTGGGGTCCCTGGCAGACGCCGCCGACCGATTCGGGGCCGGCACCCTGGAACTCACCGCCCGGGGCAACGTGCAGGTGCGCGGCATCACCGACACCGCCGCCGTCGCCGACGCGGTCGCTGCCGCCGGCCTGCTGCCCTCGCCCACCCATGAACTGGTGCGCAATATCGTCGCCTCCCCGCTGTCTGGCCGCCTCGGCGGTCGCGCCGATGTCCGGCCGTGGGTGGGCGAACTGGACCATGCGCTGCAGGCCGACCCGGCGCTGGCCGACCTGCCCGGAAGGTTCCTGTTCAGCATCGACGACGGCACCGCCGATGTCTCCGGCCTGGCCGCCGACGTCGGGGTCCAGGTGGTCGACGACGATGTCGCTCTGCTGCTGGCCGGCCGGGACACCGGGGTCCGCCTGGGCGCCGCTGAGGCGGTGGCGGCGATGCTCACCGTCGCCTCCCGATTCGCCGAGTCCCGCGGAACCGCCTGGCGAATAAGGGAATTGGATGATCGGGCGCCGCTGTTGGCCGGATTCACCCCAGTGTGCGCACCGATGCCGATCCCGGCGGCGCCCCGGCCGCCGGTCGGCTGGATCGAGCAGGATGACGGTCGCGTCGCACTCGGGGCCGCGGTACCACTCGGGGTGCTCTCGGCGCGGCAGGCGCAGTTCGTGGCCGCCATCGAGGCGCCGGTAGTGATCACCCCGTGGCGCTCACTGCTGGTGTGCGACCTGGATGAGGGCGTGGCCGACACCTCGCTGCGGGTGCTGGCACCGCTGGGCCTGGTGTTCGATTCGACTTCGCCCTGGCTCGACGTGACCGCCTGCGTGGGCAGTCCGGGCTGCGAGCGGTCTCGGGCCGATGTCCGCGCCGAGGCTACGCGGGTGGCCGAGTCGGGTTCTGCTGATGGTGCCGTGCACTACGTGGGCTGCGAACGGGCCTGTGGCCGTCCGGCCACCGCCGAAGTATTAGTGGCCACCGTCGATGGCTATCACCCCCTTCCGCCCCCGCCGTAGGGTGATGACGTGCTCGACTACATCCGCGATGCCGGTGAGATCTACCGGCAGTCCTTCGCCACGATCCGGGCCGAGGCGGACCTGAGCCGGTTCCCCGAGGACGTCTCGCGGGTGGTGGTGCGGCTGATCCACACCTGCGGCCAGGTCGACCTCACCGAGCACGTGGACTTCACCCCTGGCGTGGTCGCGGCCACCCACGCCGCCCTGGCCGCGGGCGCCCCGATCCTGTGCGATTCGTCGATGGTGGCCGCGGGCATCACCACCGCCCGATTGCCCGCCGCCAATGAGGTGGTGTCACTGGTCGCCGACCCCCGCGCAGCCGATCTGGCGCGACGCCGCGACACCACCCGGTCGGCGGCCGGAGTGGAATTGTGGGCCGACCGGATCGGTGGTGCGGTGCTCGCGATAGGCAATGCGCCGACGGCACTGTTCCGGTTGTTGGAACTCATCGACGAAGGCGCGGATGCGCCGGTGTCGGTACTCGGCGGCCCGGTGGGCTTCGTCGGGTCGGCGCAATCGAAACAGGAACTCGTCGAGCACCCGAGAGGGATGGACTATCTCGTAGTGCGCGGCCGACGCGGTGGCAGTGCGATGGCGGCGGCGGCGGTCAACGCGATCGCGAGTACGCGCGAATGAGCGGCACGCTGTACGGCGTCGGCCTTGGCCCGGGTGACCCCGAACTGGTGACGGTGAAGGCTGCGCGGATCATCGGCACGGTCGACGTGGTCGCGTATCACAGTGCGCGCCATGGCAAGAGCATCGCCCGCGGTATCGCCGAGCCGTATCTGCGGCCCGGCCAGATCGAAGAACACCTCGTCTACCCGGTGACCACCGGGGATACCGACCACCCCGGCGGCTACGACGGTGCGATGGC
>CAIWCQ010000439.1 GCA_903911165.1 uncultured Actinomycetes bacterium
TCGAGCATCACCTGGCTGATGTAAATCGTCGCCAGAATCCCGAAGATGATCAGCGCGTTCCAAAATCCGCGGATAGCGTCGGCGCGCATGACCTCCTCATTGGCGCTGGTGGCCTCGAAGGCCACCTGCAACGAGGTGTAGAGGTCATTGCTGAAGAAGCTGAGCAGAACGCTGATGCGGACCGAGATCATCACCGAGAGCAACAGGACGCCCAACCAGACCCACAGTTTGACCGCCGAGCGGCCCGTGAAGTATCCGCCGGTGACGCGCCAGTACTGCCGACCCCAGACGGTGAACCGGGCCAGCAGCACCAGCACTATCAGAGTCAACGCCGCAGAGATCGCCCAGGCCTTCAGGATCCAGAGCAGTGACGGGACGAGTTCGTTGCCCCAGTCCATTGACGGTTTGTATGGCTCCAACGTCGCTCTCCTCCCTGCGGCGGCAGTCCCCGGCAAGCTACCCCAGAGGCGAACAGGCGCCACCACCGCCGCACTTGCTCAACGGTCTGGCCAGCCGACGGTACCGTTGTGCCCGTGGTGAAGACTTCCAAAACCGGTTCATCCGGCCAGGGCCGGCTGAGTCGGGGCTTCTGGCGACTGCTCGGCGCGACCGACGAGAAGGTCACGGCGCATTCGATGGCGGAGGTGTCGGCATCGGAGGCTTTCGCCGACAAGGCCGCCGGTCTCGACGATGAGCAACTCGCCAAGGCGGCCCGGTTACTGAACCTCGCCGACCTCGCCACCGCGGCCGACGCCCCGCAGTTCCTGGCCATCGCTCGGGTGGCCGCCGAGCGTGCCACCGGTCTGCGCCCATTCGACGTCCAATTGCTCGGTGCGCTGCGGATGATGGCCGGGGATGTCATCGAAATGGGCACCGGTGAGGGAAAAACGCTCTCCGGTGCGATCGCCGCGGCCGGGTACGCCCTCGGCGGACGCAGCGTCCACGTGGTGACCATCAATGACTATCTGGCCCGTCGCGACGCCGAATGGATGGGACCGCTGATCGAGGCGATGGGCCTGACAGTCGGCTGGATCACCGCCGATTCGACCCGGGAGGAACGCCGGGCCGCCTACCAGTGCGACGTCACCTACGCCTCGGTCAACGAGATCGGCTTCGACGTTCTGCGCGACCAACTCGTCACCGACGTCGCCGATCTGGTGTCGCCCAACCCCGATGTCGCGATCGTCGACGAGGCCGACTCGGTCCTCGTCGACGAGGCACTGGTGCCGCTTGTGCTGGCGGGCACTTCGCATCGGGAGACCCCCAAACTGGAGATCGTGCGATTGGTCGGTCAGCTGGTCGCCGACGGGGATGCGGACCGCTACTTCGCCACCGACGACGACAGTCGCAACGTGCATCTGACCGAGGCCGGCGCGCGGTGGCTGGAGAAGGCGCTCGGTGGGATCGACCTCTACGCCGAGGAGAACGTCGCGACGATTCTGACCGAGGTCAACGTCGCCCTGCACGCCCATGTGCTCCTTCAGCGCGATGTGCACTACATCGTCCGCGACGGCGCGGTCCAGTTGATCAACGCCTCCCGTGGACGAATCGCCGCACTGCAGCGCTGGCCGGACGGCCTGCAGGCGGCGGTCGAGGCCAAGGAGGGCATCGAGACCACCGAGACAGGTGAGGTGCTCGACACCATCACGGTCCAGGCCTTGATCAACCGTTACCCCACGGTGTGCGGCATGACGGGCACCGCACTGGCCGCCGGCGAGCAGTTACGCCAGTTCTACAAGCTGGGGGTCTCACCCATTCCGCCCAACGCGCCCAACGTCCGGGTCGATGAGCCCGACCGGGTCTACCTCACCGCCGCGGCCAAGAACGAGGCCATCATCGATCACATCATCGAGGTACACGCCACCGGCCAGCCGATCCTGGTGGGCACCCAGGACGTCGCCGAGTCCGAAGATCTGCACGCCCGCCTGACGCGCCGCGGGGTTCCCGCGGTGGTGCTCAACGCCAAGAACGACGAAGAGGAGGCCGGGGTCATCGCCGAGGCCGGCAAGCTGGGGGTGGTCACGGTATCGACTCAGATGGCCGGCCGCGGCACCGATATCCGACTGGGCGGATCCGATGAGACCGACCACGATGCCGTTGCCGAACTCGGCGGCCTGCATCTGATCGGCACCGGCCGCCATCGCACCGAGCGACTCGACAACCAGTTGCGCGGCCGGGCCGGCCGCCAGGGCGACTCGGGTTCGTCGGTGTTCTTCGCCAGTTGGGAGGACGACGTCGTCGAGGCGCACCTCGATCCGGCCAAGCTGCCCGCAGAGTGCGACGAGAACGGGCGCGCCACCAGCCTCAAAGCCACCACGCTGCTCGATCACGCCCAGCGGGTCGCCGAAGGCCGCCTGCTCGACGTGCACGCCAACACCTGGCGGTACAACCAACTGATCGCCCAGCAGCGCGCCATCATCGTCGAGCGGCGAACGACCCTGTTGAGCACCGCGACCGCCCGCGAGGAATTACGGGAACTGGCTCCGGATCGCTACGCCGAACTCGTCGAGGAACTGGCCGGTTCGAATACTGAAACCGGTTCAAATACTGAAGCCGGTTCGAATACTGAAACCGAGCATGAGTTGGAGCGGATTTGCCGACAGATCATGCTCTTCCACCTCGACCGCGGCTGGGCCGACCATCTGGCCTATCTTTCCGACATCCGGGAAAGCATTCATCTGCGTGCGCTGGGACGTCAAAACCCGCTCGACGAGTTCCACCGCCTGGCCGTGGACGCGTTCGCCGGCTTAGCGGCGGACGCAATCGAGGCGTCCCAGCAGACTTTCGAGACCGCCAACATCCTGCGCGACGAGCCCGGACTGGACCTCTCCAAACTCGCGCGGCCCACGTCGACCTGGACCTACATGGTCCACGACAACCCGTTGCGAGACGACACGCTGTCGGCCCTGAGCCTGCCCGGAGTGTTCCGCTGACCGTTAGGTTGCAACCGCATGCCCGATGACTCCAACCGCATGTGGGGCCGCGTGCTGACGATCCCGAACATCCTCAGCATCATCCGGTTGATCCTGGTGCCGGTGTTCCTCTACCTGCTGCTGGCTCGGCACGCCTACGGTCCGGCTGTGGCCATCCTGATCTTCGGCGGCGTCTCGGACTGGGCCGACGGCAAGATCGCCCGGTTGGTCGCCAACCAGTCCTCGCGGCTCGGGGAGTTGCTGGACCCCCTGGTCGATCGCATCTACATGGTCGCGGTTCCGGTTGGTCTGGCCCTGGCCGGCGTGCTGGGTTGGCCGGTGGTGGGGATCCTGCTCGGTCGGGATGCCGTGCTCGCCGCAACCCTGCCGGCGGTGCGCAGCCGGGGCATTACGGCGCTGCCGGTGAGCTACGCCGGCAAGGCGGCAACCTTCTCGCTGATGTCGGGATTGCCGCTGATTCTGTTGGGGCAGTGGGACTCCGGCTGGAGCCGGGTCATCGGACTGTGCGGGTGGGCGTTCCTGATCTGGGGCATCGGCATGTACCTGTGGTCGGCGGTGCTGTACCTGCTTCAGGTTCGCCTGGTGCTGCGTGGGCTGCCCCGGGTGCACCCCAAGACGATGACCTAGGCTCGACCCGACCTGCCCCGGCGAAACGAGGAGACCCGTGAGCGACATCCCCGCCGATCTGCGTTACACCGCCGAGCACGAGTGGGTGCAGCGCACCGGCGAGGACACGGTGCGGGTGGGCATCACCGACTTCGCCCAGGATTCGCTGGGCGACGTGGTCTTCATCCAGCTTCCCGACGTCGGTACCGACCTCACCGCGGGGGAGTCGTTCGGTGAGGTCGAGTCCACCAAGAGCGTCTCGGACCTCTATGCGCCGCTGTCGGCGTCGGTGGTCGCGGTTAACGCCGAGTTGGAGGCCAAACCCCAGCTGGTCAACTCCGATCCCTACGGTCAGGGTTGGCTCTTGGAGTTGCGGGCGAGCGGCGATACCCTTGATGACGGGCTGGCGGGACTTCTCGAGGCAGACGCCTACCGGGACACCCTGGGCTGACTGACAACCTGGGCTGACTGACAACCTGGGCTGACTGACAACCTGGGCTGGCAGTCTCGCCGGCCCGGAAACCGCCGGCCCGGAAACCGCCGTTGTTAGGGTGCACCCATCCTTGGGCGGTACGGTCAGCACTGGCAGACGAGGCGCGGGACGGCGAGGAGTGGTTGAGTGACCCAACAGGACCGACCAGCGGGAACTGGCGCGACCTCCGATGAGGTCACGGTGGAGACCACCTCGGTCTTTCGCGCGGATTTCCTCAGCGATCTCGACGCCGCGACCGGTGAGACCGCCGTGCCCGGATCGGGCGCGATGTCCGGGGTCGAAGGCTTACCGGCGGGTGCGGCACTGCTGGTCGTCAAACGCGGCCCCAACGCCGGCTCCCGGTTTCTCCTCGACCAGCCGACAACCTCAGCGGGCCGGCATCCCGACTCTGAGATCTTTCTCGACGATGTGACCGTCAGCCGCCGCCATGCCGAGTTCCGTTCCGACGGCGGCAAGTTCCACGTCGTCGACGTCGGCAGCCTTAACGGCACCTACGTCAACCGTGAACCGGTCGACTCGGCTGCGCTGACCAACGGTGATGAAGTTCAGATCGGCAAGTTTCGGCTGGTATTTCTGACCGGTCCCAAGCCAGCCGAGGGCGATGGTGTTGCGCAGGCCCAATGAGCGCACCAGATACCCAGTGAGCGCCCCAGATACCCAGTGAGCGCCCCAGATAGCCGTGAGCCCGCCGGGATGTCGATCGGGGCAGTCTTGGATCTGCTCCGGCCGGACTTCCCGGATGTCACGATCTCCAAGATCCGCTTCCTCGAGGCCGAGGGGCTGGTGACACCTCAGCGCAGCCCGTCGGGTTACCGGCGGTTCACCGCCTACGACAGTGCCCGGCTGAGGTTCATCCTGACCGCCCAGCGTGACCAGTACCTGCCGCTGAAGGTCATCAAGGCCCAACTCGACTCCCAGCCCGACGGGGCATTGCCGGGGCGGGATTCGCTGTATCCGGTCCCGCGACTGGTGGGAGTGGACGACCCACGTCGACCGGCCGCGGATGCCGCCGGTGCGCCCATTGTTTCCCCGGGTGTTTCCCCAGGCGCGGCTGTTGCCGGCGGCACGGGGTCGCCGGTGCCCGTCCGACTCAGCCGCGAGGACCTTCGGGAGCGTTCGGGGGTCGGCGAGGAACTTCTCACCGCGTTACGGAAGGCCGGCGTCATCACCACCGGACCGGGCGGGTTTTTCGACGAGCATTCGGTGGTGATCGCCCAGTGCGCTGCGGCACTGGCCGAGTACGGCGTGGAACCCCGGCACCTGCGAGCCTTCCGGTCGGCCGCCGACCGGCAGTCTGACCTGATTGCCCAGATCGCCGGCCCGGTCGGCAAGGCCGGCACCACCGGCGCCCGCGACCGTGCGGATGACCTGGCCCGGGAGGTGGCGGCGCTGGCGATCAGCCTGCACACCTCGCTGATCAAGTCCGCCGTCCGCAACGTCCTGGACCGCTAAGGACTAGACTCGTGGAGGTTCAGGCACATCTTTGGCGGAGGTCGGTTACCGATGGCTGAGGTACTCGTTATCGGTGTTCGTATTGAGCAACCCACCAACCAACACGTGCTGCTGTTGCGCGAGTCCGCGGGGGACCGCATCCTGCCGATCTGGATCGGGGACAGCGAGGCGCAGGCGATCATCCTCCAGCAGCAGGGGGTGGAACCGCCGCGCCCGCTGACCCACGATCTCTTCCGGGATGTCATTGGCGCCCTTGGCCATTCGCTGAAAGAGGTTCGCATCGTAGACCTTCGTGAGGGCACGTTCTACGCGGATCTGGTTTTCGATAACGACGTCCGGGTGTCGGCCCGGCCATCAGACTCGGTGGCCTTGGCGATTCGGATGGGTGTCCCTATCCACGTTGAGGACGCCGTACTCGACGAGGCGGGCCTACTGATGCCCGACGACAGCGACGAGGAATCCGACGGAACGATGCGCGAAGACGAGGTGGAGAAATTCAAGGAATTCCTCGACAGCGTCTCACCGGACGACTTCAAGGCGACCTGAGGGCGAGGGCCGCCCAGATCACGGATGCGCAACAGCTGGGCCGGACTGCCCGCGACACGCCCTCCGGGGGCTACCAATCGCACCTGCGACGTTCACAATTTTTCCTGCGATGTCCGATGATTCGGCGGCGCGAGTCCCACGATCGGGGCCGGCCGGGGCGTATGCTCAGGCTGCCGGTTGGCTCCGGCTGTGAACGGCGAGAGGATGCATTGTGGGCGACGAGTCACTACAGGGAGAACTTGACCTTGCGGCCCCGGCCGGTGTTCACGCAGTCAGTGAACCCGTGCAGGGCGGCCTTTTCCCGGATGACTCCGTTCCCGACGAACTGATCGGTTACCGCGGCCCGAGTGCCTGTCAGATCGCCGGCATCAGCTACCGGCAGTTGGACTACTGGGCTCGCACCTCACTGGTGGTGCCGTCGATCCGCAGCGCGGCCGGATCAGGCAGTCAGCGGCTGTACTCGTTCAAGGACATCCTGGTCCTCAAGATCGTCAAACGCTTGCTGGACACCGGTATCTCGCTGCATAACATCCGCGTCGCCGTCGACCACCTGCGCCAGCGCGGCGTCGAGGACCTTGCCAACATCACCCTGTTCTCCGACGGCACCACCGTCTACGACTTCACCACGGCCGAGGAAGTCGTCGATCTGCTGCGGGGCGGCCAGGGCGTATTCGGCATCGCGGTCAGCGGGACCATGCGCGAACTCACCGGAGCCATCGCTGACTTCCCCGGTGAACGGGCCGACGGCGCCGAGTCGATCCCGTCTCCCGAGGACGAGTTGGCCTCCCGGCGCAATAATCGCGACCGCAAAATCGGCTGAACCGGGCTCCCGCGCGCACTCTTGGGCGCCGCTCGCCCGCGAGCAGACGCAAACTCGCACGTTTTCGGCCCCGCTGATGCGACTTTATGTCTGCTCGCGGCTAGAGTAGGAACCGCATCGAACCTGTGCGGGAGAGTTCCGAGACAGCCAGTCGCGGACGCCGAAGGAGCAATACCTCTCCGTCAATCTCTCAGGCCCCAGGACCGCACCGGAACACGATGCCTCTGGAAAGCGGCGACCGTTTCACGGCCGCCCGCCGATGGGGAAAAGTGGCCCTGCGCTGCTGAATCTCTCAGGCACCCATGACAGAGGGGGAGGACGTCCGATCGTCACGTCCACCTCGAGGAGTGCCAGTGTCCGAGAACTTCGCCACCCGCCATATCGGCCTTGATGCCGACGCGTTGGTCACCATGCTCGGCGTCATCGGCGTCACATCGCTCGACGAGTTGGCGGCCAAAGCGCTGCCGCCCGCGATCCTCGACGCGGTCGGTGCCGACGGCACGGCACCTGGTCTGGAAACACTGCCGGCACCGATCACCGAACATCAGGCGCTGGCCGAACTGCGGGTGATGGCCGACTCCAACACCGTCGACGTGTCGATGATCGGTCAGGGCTACTACGACACGCTGACCCCGCCGGTGCTGCTGCGCAACGTGCTGGAGAACCCGGCCTGGTACACCGCGTACACGCCGTACCAGCCGGAGATCAGCCAGGGCCGGTTGGAGGCGCTGCTGAATTTCCAGACCATGATCGCCGATCTCACCGGCCTCGATATCGCCAACGCTTCGATGCTCGACGAAGGCACCGCCGCCGCCGAGGCGATGACCCTGATGCACCGGGCGGTGCGCGGATCGGCCCACCGACTGGCTGTCGACGTCGATATCTTCGCCCAGACCGCCGCCGTGCTGGCCACCCGCGCCGAGCCACTCGGTATCGAGATCGTCACCGCTGACCTGCGCAACGGTCTTCCCGAAGGGGAGTTCTTCGGCGTGATCGCGCAGCTGCCCGGTGCCAGTGGACGCCTCACCGACTGGTCGCCGCTCATCGAGCAGGCGCACGAACGGGGCGCCCTGGTGGCGCTCGGCGCCGACCTGCTGGCACTCACGCTGATCGCCGCGCCCGGGGATATCGGGGCCGACGTCGCGTTCGGCACCGCCCAGCGCTTCGGGGTTCCGATGGGATTCGGCGGTCCGCATGCCGGGTACCTCGCGGTGCACACCAACCACGCGCGTCAGTTACCCGGCCGGTTGGTTGGGGTGTCCCTGGACGCTGACGGCGCACCCGCCTACCGGTTGTCGCTACAAACCCGCGAACAGCACATTCGCCGGGACAAGGCGACGTCGAACATCTGCACCGCCCAGGTCCTGCTGGCGGTGATGGCCGCGATGTACGCCAGCTATCACGGCGCCGACGGGCTGACAGCAATCGCCCGCCGGGTGCACGGTCATGCCCGTAGCGTGGCCGCCGGGTTGGCCGCCGCCGGTATCGACGTGGCGCACGACAATTTCTTCGACACGGTGCTTGCGCGCGTGCCGGGACAAGCCGCAGCGATTCAGGCTGCCGCCAAGGCCCTGGGCATCAACGTGTGGCGCGCCGACGACGACCACATCTCGATTGCGTGCGATGAGACCACCACCGCAGAGCAGGCGGCCCGGGTTCTGCAGGCATTCGGCGCTAAGGTGGTTGGCGATTTCGATGGACCCGAAATCGCTACGCGCACAACCGATTTCCTGAATCACCCAGCCTTCACCAAGTATCGCACCGAGACTGCGATGATGCGTTACCTGCGTGCGCTGTCCGATAAGGACATCGCGCTGGACCGCAGCATGATCCCGCTGGGCTCGTGCACCATGAAACTCAACGCCGCTGCCGAGATGGAGGCGGTCACCTGGCCGGAGTTCGGCCGGTTACATCCATTCGCCCCGGCGGACGACGCCGTCGGCCTGCGACGGCTGATCGCGGATCTGCAGAACTGGCTGACCGGCATCACCGGCTACGACGAGATCTCACTGCAGCCCAATGCCGGGTCCCAGGGCGAGTACGCCGGCCTGCTCGCGATCCGCGACTACCACGCCGGGCGCGGCGAGTCGTACCGCGATGTGTGCCTGATCCCGTCGAGTGCGCACGGCACCAACGCCGCGTCGGCCGCCCTGGTCGGCATGCGCGTGGTGGTGATCGGCTGCCGCGACAACGGTGACGTCGACCTTGACGAACTGCGCGCAAAGATCACCGAGCATGCCGGGGCGTTGGCCGCGTTGATGATCACCTACCCGTCGACCCACGGTGTCTTCGAGCACGACATCGCCGATATCTGTGCGGCGGTGCACGACGCCGGCGGCCAGGTCTACGTGGACGGCGCCAACCTCAACGCCCTGGTTGGTGTGGCCCGGCCGGGAAAGTTCGGCGGTGACGTGAGCCACCTCAATCTGCATAAGACGTTCTGCATTCCGCACGGCGGGGGTGGGCCGGGTGTGGGGCCGGTTGCCGTGCGCGCGCATCTGGCGCCCTATCTGCCGGGCCATCCGCTGGCCCCGGAACTCCCCGGCGGCCATGCGGTGTCGTCGGCGCCCTACGGGTCGGCCTCGATCCTGCCGATCAGTTGGGCCTACATCCGGATGATGGGGGCGGCCGGGTTGCGAACGGCGTCGCTGGCGGCGATCGCGTCGGCCAACTACGTCGCCCGTCGACTCGACGAGTACTACCCGGTGCTCTACACCGGGGAGAATGGCATGGTGGCTCACGAATGCATCCTGGATCTGCGGCCCATCACCAAGGCCACCGGCGTGACCGTCGATGATGTGGCAAAACGCTTGGCAGACTTCGGTTTCCATGCACCCACTATGAGCTTCCCCGTCGTCGGAACCCTGATGGTCGAACCCACCGAGAGCGAGAGCCTGGCCGAGGTTGATGCGTTCTGCGAGGCGATGATCGCCATTCGCGAGGAGATCGCCCAGGTGGCCTCGGGGCACTGGCCCGCCGAGGACAACCCACTGCGCAATGCCCCGCATACCGCCGGGTGCCTGCTGGTGGAGAACTGGGACCACCCGTACACCCGAGAGCAGGCGGCCTACCCGCTGGGTAAGGCGTTCCGGCCCAAGGTCTGGCCATCGGTACGGCGGATCGACGGCGCCTACGGCGACCGCAACCTGGTGTGCTCGTGCCCGCCGGTGGAGGCCTTCGCCTGAACTACCTCGGCGACACCGGTGATCAGTTCTACCCGTGACCGGCGCCCTACGGCAGCGAAGCCGCTAGGACAGCATCCGGGCGATCGCTGCGAGCAGGTCGGGGGAGTCCGATGTCGCCACCTCCTGGTAGCTGCCACCGGAAAGCCGGGTGATCTCCTCCCACACGGGCCGGTCCGGGTCACCGCCGAAGTCGATGACGTTGATCGTCACCGGCCGGTTCGGGTCGGCGGCGGAGGTGAGGTAGTTCTGCAGGCCCGGGCCGTCGAGGGTGCGGTCTGTATGCGGACCCTGGGTGATCACCAGGATCGAATTCGGTTGGCCTGGGCGGTAATTGGCGAGTGCGTCGGTGTAAGCCCGGGGCAGTGTGGTGAACGACACCGCGCCGCCGCCGGTGGGTGCGAGTCCATCGAGCGTCGACGTCAGTGCAGCCGAGCGCGTTTGACCGCCGAGATCGTCGGATAGTGGGCCGGTGGTGACCACGGGACGGCTGTCGGCACCGTCGAACGTCCACAGCCCGACGGTGGCGTTGGGTGGCAGTGTGCGGATCCGATTGCTCAGCGCCGCGGTCACATTGGCCAGTCGCGACCGGCCGGCCTCGTCGCCGGCCAGACCCTGATCGAGGACCACGGTGGTCACCGCTGCACCGGCCGGTGCCACCGCCGCAGCCACCGCGGCACGCATCGCGTCGTCACCGGTCGGCAGCGGTGCCGCCAACGCCGGGAAGCTCACCACGTCGCCCGCCGGCGGGGTGGTTCCATCGGCTCGGAACCCGGCCCGGGCCAGCGCCTCGAGTTGTTCCGGCCGGCCCATGAACCGGGCGAATTCGCTCGCGGCACTGACCTGCTCCTCGGAAAGCCAGTCTCCGGCCAGTAGGACGGTGGGATAGTCGGCCATCGCCACCGGGCCATCCGGAATCCACTGTGCAACAACATCTTTTGCACTTGGCAGATTCGAGGCCCGGCTGAACAGTTGCTGTTCGGTCATCGCGACGGCGTGCACGCCGGCGGCGGCCGGGTCGCCCGGAGCCACCAGCGCGTTCCAGGCTTCGGTCGCGTTGTTTTCGGCCAATTGAGGCTGGCCGCCCAACAGCGCACTGACGGCGCCCAGGCCGGCGGTGGGCGGCGCCCCGGGCGGGGCGGAGGAGATCGCGACGGCTTCGGCGGCCAGATAGGTGGCATCGTTGCTGCCGTCGATCGGCAGCGCCAACCGCAGCGAGCCCCATCCGGGCAGGTTCATCGGATCCAGCGAGGTCGGGTTGGTCTGCAGTGCCGGAAGCGTCGCCCAGCCCTGCACCCCGAGGGCGGCAGCGAGTTGCGGCCGGAGGGCCAGCACCACCGGTGTGGCGGCCAGGGACCGGGCGTCGCTGACAATCTGCTTGCCGGCGAGCGCCTGCAGCCGTGCCGAGGACACCGAGCTGGCGGGGATCCACAGGGCCGGTCGCTCACCCAGGTCGGTCGGCCAGGCACCGACTAAACCGTTGACGACGGCATCGGAACCGGCCGGTCTGACGACCACATCCACACACTTGTCACCCACCGGTTTCGCCTCGGCGTTATAGGTCTGGGCGAAAGCCTCGACGTTGCCGGCAATCGCCGCATCGGCAACGACCGCCACCGTGGCGGTTCCCTGTACGCATTGGCGGGCTGCATCTTCGGAACGTCGCGACATCGCGTCGGAGAAGAACCGCCACAGGATCACCGCGCCAACCAGGACCACCACCGCGACCAGCGCGGCGATCACGCCGTTGCTGACGCCACGGCCGGCGGGGTCAACCCGGCGCCGGCGCCCGGTCGACTCACCGTCGGTGGGTTCACCGACGGTGTTCCCGGGATCGGGCATGTTGTGCCGGCCCATTTATTCGGTCCCCGGTTGATGCCGACGCCCCAGCGCGGCTTTGTACTCCCGGCGGCGCCGGTGCAGGATCGGCTCGGTGTAGCCGCTGGGCTGGGCGGCGCCGGTGAGAATCAGTTCCTGAGCGGCCTGGAAAGCGATGCTGCCCTCGGGGTCCGGGGCCATCGGCCGGTATTCCGGGTCCTGGCTGTTCTGCTGGTCGACCACCGCCGCCATCCGACGCAGGCTCGACGTGACATCTGCGGCGGTGATGAGGCCGTGCCGCAGCCAGTTGGCCAGTAACTGACTTGATATGCGCAGCGTTGCGCGGTCTTCCATCAGCGCGACATTGTGGATGTCGGGCACCTTGGAGCACCCCACGCCGGCTTCGACCCAGCGCACCACGTAGCCGAGTATCGACTGGCAGTTGTTGTCGACTTCCTCATGGATTTCGTCGGACTCCCAGGCCATTTCCGCTGCCAGCGGAATGGTCAGTAGCGGTTCCAGTCCCGCGCGCTGCCGGCTGGTCAGTTCCCGTTGCATCGCCTCGACGTCGACGTAGTGGTAGTGCATGGCGTGCAGGGTGGCGGCGGTGGGCGAGGGCACCCAGGCGGTGCTGGCACCGGCGCGGGGTTGGGCGATCTTCTGTTCCACCATGGCGGCCATCAGATCGGTCATCGCCCACATCCCCTTGCCGATCTGAGCGCGGCCGGAGAATCCGGTCGCCAAACCGACATCGACATTGCGGTCCTCGTAGGCCAGGATCCACGGCTGGGTTTTCATTGCGCCCTTGCGGATCATCGGGCCGGCTTCCATCGAGGTGTGGATCTCGTCGCCGGTGCGGTCCAGGAACCCGGTGTTGATGAACGCGATCCGGTCCGCAGCGGCCTCCACGCAGGCCTTGAGGTTGGCGGAGGTGCGGCGCTCCTCGTCCATGATGCCGATTTTTATGGTGTTGGCGGGCAGGCCCAGCACGTCCTCGATACGGCTGAACAACTCGACGGTGAACGCGACTTCCTCAGGCCCGTGCATCTTCGGCTTGACGATGTAGATCGAACCTGTCCGGCTGTTGCGGTGTGGCCCGTTGGCATCCCCGGCATCCAGACCGTGCATCGCGATCAGGCTGGTGAACACACCGTCCTGGATCCCTTCGAAAACCTCTGACTCTTCCCCGTCGGCATTGACTCTGACGATGGCGTCATTGGTCATCAGATGCCCGACATTGCGGACGAACAGCAGACTCCTGCCCGCGAGGGTGAAATCCGTCCCGTCCGGCGCCCGGTATGACCGATCGTCGTTGAGCACCCGGGTGAATGTGTTGCCGCCCTTGCTCACCGACTCGGACAGATCGCCGCGGTTGAGACCGAGCCAGTTGCGGTAACCCAGCACCTTGTCGTCGGCATCGACGGCGGTCACTGAATCCTCGAAGTCCATAATCGTGGTGATGGCCGACTCCAGCATCACGTCGGAGATGCCGGCCGGATCGGTGGACCCGATCGCTGAACCCGGGTCAATCAGGATTTCGATGTGCAGACCGTGATTGACCAACAGCACCGAATCCGGCGCGTCCGGGGATCCGGTGTATCCGGCGAACTGCCCGGGATCAGCCAGGCCGGTCACGTCGCCGTCGGCCAGCGCAA
>CAIWCQ010000440.1 GCA_903911165.1 uncultured Actinomycetes bacterium
CAACATTCTGCTTGACGACGTCAATATCTCCCCGTTGGGCTTCAACCCGCTAGGACAGGTGATCACCCCGAACCTGTTCCCCGGCGCCTCGATCAGCTCCGACCTCGGTAACGGCCCCGGCATCCAGGAAGTCGCGACGTTCTCCGTCGACGTCGAAGGCCCGGAGGGTTCGGTGGCGGTGGCCAACGCCCACGGCACCGTCACCGGCGCGGCCGGCGGGGTGCTGCTACGCCCCTTCGCCCGCCTGATCTCCCAATCCGGTGACAGCGTCACCACCTACGGCGAACCCTGGGACATGAACTAGGCCGACCCGACCGACCCACGCAGAAGGCCCCCGCCAACGGCGGGGGCCTTCTCGTGAGCGGGGTTCTTACTCCTTGATCGTGAAGTTTTTCGCTCGGGATCCGCCGCCCAGCGTGTCCCTGCCTCCGAGGGCATCCCGGATCTCGGTAAGCAGACGGGCCTGCTTGTCGGCCGGGGCCTCAGCGGCATCCTTGGATCGCAGCTTGTTGTAGGGCAGCACTACCAGGAAGTAGACCACCGCCGCCACCAAGGTGAAGTTGATGAACGCCGTGAGCAATATGTTGAGGTCGATGGTTTGGCCGCCGCCGATGTTGATCTGGAGAAGGCCGTAGGAGGCTTCCTTGCCGGCTCCGATCCGGTTGATCAGCGGCTGAATGATGCTGTCGGTGAACTTGGTGACCAGTGCGGTGAACGCGGTGCCGATAACAACCGCGACGGCTAGGTCGACGATGTTGCCTCGGGCGAGGAACTCCTTGAATCCCTTTAACACGGTGAGCCTTTCTTTGCTGAAGTTGCCTGCGGGCGTGGCCAGCGTAGCGCACGGGGGCGCCTCTCAGTGGATGGTGAGGGTGACTGTCTGCACCAGGGTGGCGGCTGCCAGTGCCTGCGCTGCGGGGCCCGGTAGGGCCACCATCACCACCCGGTCGTTGCCGGCTCCGATCGATTCCGGCTTGGCCGACACCAGAACCACGACTGCATTCGCCGCCACCACCCGGGGGCGGGCATCCTCGTCGGCCCCTGCCGCACCCACGACGTCGACGATGTCGCCGGTGCGGATCAGGTCAAGGACCGCCGCGTCAGCAAGGCGCAGTGGCACCACCCGTGCGCCGGGGCCGGCGTTTAGCCCGGCCAGTCGTGGGCCGAGCACCCGGGCGTCGGTCAGGATCTCGCCACGTCGAACCGGGCCGGCCAGGATCGCGCCGGTGATCGATAGATCCGTAGAGGAGCCGTCGGGAAGCGTTGCCGCAGAACGCGTTTCCAGACGAATGTCGTTGGCGGTCAGTGGCAGTCCAGGGCTTAGATCCCGAACCGCAACCGCCACATCTCGCATCGTGTCGCCCGGATCGGGACGCAACCCGGCGATCCCCGCCAGCACAACCAGGAATCCTGCCGCGATTCGGCGGGCCAGCACTGTGCGCGCGAAGTCCGGCCGAAGGCCGCGCGAAACCCGTTCCAGCAGAGTGGGATTGAGTGACTCCGTCATGCCCCAACGGTAAAGCGCCGGCCCTTCGCCGAGTGGCCGGACGCAGTGGGGCCTGTGGATAGTTCCGCGGAGGTCAGGACATTCAGTCGGAGGAAGCGGCCGGCGCGGAGGTACTCGGTGCCGACGATGTCGAACCCGGCGCCGCCGGGGTCGATCCGGATCTGGCGGAATCGGATCTGGTGGAATCGGATCTGGTGGAATCAGATTTCGTGGAATCAGATTTTGTGGAATCGGACTTCCCGGATCCCGTTTTGTCGCCGCCGGACGCCACCGCGGGCGAACCCGAGTCATTTGCCGACGAAC
>CAIWCQ010000441.1 GCA_903911165.1 uncultured Actinomycetes bacterium
GTCACCGGGTACGGGAACGGTTCGCCGCAGCGGCCGTCGTAGAGCATCGCCTTGCCGTCGCCGTTGACCTGGACGTCGCCGTCCCGGTTGGGCAGCGTCGAGCTCAGCAGACCCTGCAACTCTTCCTCGCGGGCACCGTCGAACACCGGGGTGGAGACGATGGTGTCCGGGCCGGATTCGAGCATGTCGGCGGGCAGATTGGCCGCCCACTCGGGCTTGCCGTCTACCTTCCAGCCGGTCTTGGCGACCCAGCCCAGGTGCGTCTCGAGGATCTGGCCGATGTTCATCCGTCGCGGCACACCGTGGGTGTTGAGGATGATGTCCACCGGGGTGCCGTCGGTGAGGAACGGCATGTCCTCGGCCGCCAGGATCTTGCCGATCACGCCCTTGTTGCCGTGCCGGCCGGCGAGCTTGTCGCCGTCGGAGATCTTGCGCTTCTGGGCGACGTAGACGCGCACCAGTTCGTTGACGCCGGCGGGAAGCTCGTCATCGTCCTCGCGGGAGAACACCCGGATTCCGATGACCTTGCCGGACTCGCCGTGCGGCACCTTCAGCGAGGTGTCGCGGACTTCGCGGGCCTTCTCACCGAAGATCGCCCGCAGCAACCGCTCCTCCGGGGTCAGCTCGGTCTCGCCCTTCGGGGTGACCTTGCCGACCAGGACGTCGCCGTCGCGAACCTCGGCGCCGATGCGGACGATGCCGCGCTCGTCGAGATCTGCGAGCACCTCATCGGAGACGTTCGGGATGTCCCGGGTGATCTCCTCGGCGCCCAGCTTGGTATCGCGGGCGTCGACCTCGTGCTCCTCGATGTGAATCGAGGTGAGCACGTCCTCCTCAACCAAGCGGCTGGACAGGATGATCGCGTCCTCGTAGTTGTGTCCCTCCCACGGCATGATCGCCACGAGCAGGTTCTTGCCGAGCGCCATCTCACCGTTCTCGGTGCAGGGACCGTCGGCGATCACCTGGCCGGACTCCACCCGCTGACCGGCGTCCACGATTGGACGCTGGTTGGCGCAGGTGCCGTGATTGGACCGGTTGAACTTGCGCATCCGGTAGCTGTGCCGGGTGCCGTCGTCAGCCATAACGGTGACGTAGTCAGCCGAAACCTCTTCCACCACACCGGCTTTCGTGGCGATGACGACGTCGCCGGCGTCGATCGCGGCACGCAGTTCCATACCGGTGCCCACCAGTGGCGCCTCGCTGCGCACCAGCGGAACCGCCTGACGCTGCATGTTGGCGCCCATCAGGGCACGGTTGGCGTCGTCGTGCTCGAGGAACGGGATCATCGCGGTGGCCACCGAGACCATCTGGCGCGGCGAGACGTCCATGAAGTCCACCTCGGCGGGCGTGACGTTCTCGACCTCGCCACCCTTGCGGCGCACCAGCACGCGGGGCTCGGTGAACTTGCCCTTCGCGTCGGTCGGCGAGTTGGCCTGCGCCACGACGTGGCGGTCCTCCTCGTCGGCGGTCAGGTAGTGGATCTCATCGGTAGCGACACCAGCGACGACCTTGCGGTACGGCGTCTCGATGAAACCGAACGGGTTAACCCGCGCGTACACCGACAGTGAACCGATCAGGCCGATGTTGGGGCCCTCAGGGGTTTCGATCGGGCACATCCGGCCGTAGTGGCTGGGGTGCACGTCGCGGACCTCGAGGCCGGCGCGCTCACGGGACAGACCACCCGGGCCCAGCGCCGACAGGCGGCGCTTATGGGTCAGGCCCGACAGCGGGTTGTTCTGATCCATGAACTGGCTCAGCTGGCTGGTGCCGAAGAACTCCTTGATGGCGGCAACGACGGGGCGGATGTTGATCAGGGTCTGCGGCGTGATCGCCTCGACGTCCTGGGTGGTCATCCGCTCGCGGACGACTCGCTCCATGCGGGACAA
>CAIWCQ010000442.1 GCA_903911165.1 uncultured Actinomycetes bacterium
CTACACCCCACTCTCCGACGCCGCCCACACCCCGGGCGCCGGCGGCGACCTGTGGATCCTGGGTCTCGCGGTCGGCGGCCTGGGCACCATCCTCGGCGCGGTCAACATGATCACCACGGTAGTCTGCATGCGCTGCCCGGGCATGACCATGTTCCGGATGCCCATCTTCACCTGGAACATTTTCGTCACCTCTATCCTCGTGCTCTTGGTATTCCCGCTGCTGACCGCGGCGCTGTTCGGCCTAGCCGCCGACCGGCGGCTCGGGGCGCATGTCTACGACGCGGCCAACGGCGGTTTAGCTCTCTACCAGCACCTGTTCTGGTACTTCGGCCACCCGGAGGTCTACATCATCGCGCTGCCGTTCTTCGGCATCGTCTCGGAGATCTTCCCGGTGTTCTCCCGCAAGCCGATCTTCGGCTACTCGACACTGATCTACGCCACCATCTCGATCGCCGCGCTGTCGGTGGCCGTGTGGGCCCACCACATGTACGTCACCGGTGCGGTGCTGCTGCCGTTCTTCTCGTTCATGACGTTCCTCATCGCGGTGCCCACCGGGATCAAGTTCTTCAACTGGGTCGGCACCATGTGGAAGGGGCAGCTGACCTTCGAGTCGCCGATGTTGTTCTCCTACGGGTTCCTGGTCACCTTCCTCTGCGGTGGACTCTCGGGTGTGCTGCTGGCAAGCCCGCCACTGGACTTCCATGTCAGTGACTCCTACTTCGTCGTGGCGCACTTCCACTACGTGCTGTTCGGCACCATCGTGTTCGCCACCTACGCCGGCATCTACTTCTGGTTCCCCAAGATGACCGGCCGCCTGCTCGACGAACGACTGGGCAAGCTGCACTTCTGGCTGACCTTCATCGGGTTCCACACCACCTTCCTGGTGCAGCACTGGGTGGGCGACACCGGAATGCCGCGGCGCTACGCCGACTACCTGCCCAGCGACGGGTTCACGACGCTGAACATCTTCTCCTCAGTCGGGGCCCTGATACTCGGTCTGTCGATCCTGCCCTTCTTCTGGAACGTGTTTAAGAGTTGGCGCTACGGCGAGGTCGTTACCGTCGACGATCCGTGGGGCCACGGCAACTCGCTGGAATGGGCGACCTCCTGCCCCCCGCCGCGGCACAACTTCACTGAACTTCCCAACGTCCGCTCGGAGCGGCCGGCCTTCGAACTGCACTACCCGCACATGAGCGAGCGGATGCGCACGGAAGCCCACGTCGGCATGGGCCATCACGGACCGCCGAGGCCGTTGGCGGACAAGCTGGGCTTCGGAACGCCCGCCGCCGGACGCCTGCACGAGCGCTCATCGCGGAGTCCCGACCAGGAGTGAGCGCATCCAAGGTGTCGGTGTTGATCACCGTCACCGGCGTCGACCAACCAGGTGTGACGTCAGCGCTCTTCGAAGTGCTCTCCCGGCACGCTGTGGACCTGCTGAACGTCGAGCAGGTGGTCATCCGGGGGCGGTTGACTCTGGGCGTATTGGTCTCCGGCCATCCGGACGTTGCCGCCGGCGAGACGTTGCACGCCGATGTGACTGAGGCCATCCGTCGGGTCGGCCTCGACGTCTCCATCGAACGCAGCGACGACGTTCCGGTAATCGGCGAGCCCTCGACCCACACCATTGTCGTCCTCGGCCGGCCGATCACGGCCGCCGCGTTCGGAGCCGTGGCCCGGGCGGCCGCCGCTCTGGGTGTCAATATCGACGTCATCCGCGGGGTGTCGGACTATCCGGTCACCGGCCTTGAGCTACGGGTGTCAGTACCGGCCGGCTCGGAGAGCCGACTGCGGATCGACCTGGCCGGTGTCGGTGCCGAGCAGTGCGTCGACATCGCTGTGGAGAATTACAGCCTCGAGCGTCGGGCCAAGCGGCTCATCGTCTTCGATGTCGACTCCACCCTGATTCAGGGTGAAGTCATTGAGATGCTGGCCGAGCGGGCCGGTGCCGGCGAGGCGGTGGCCGCGATCACCGGAGCGGCGATGCGCGGCGAGATCGACTTCGCCGAGTCGCTGCACCAACGGGTGGCAACCCTGGCCGGGTTGCCAGTCGAGGTGCTCGACGAGGTTGCCGATCAAGTGGAGCTGACTCCGGGAGCGCGCACGACGATTAGGACATTGCGGCGCTTGGGATTTCACTGCGGAGTGGTCTCCGGGGGATTCCGTCAGGTCATTGAGCCGCTGGCACACGAGTTGATGCTCGACTTCGTCGCCGCCAATGAATTGGAGATTGTCGACGGCTACCTCACCGGCCGGGTGGTGGGCCCGATTGTTGACCGCGCGGGAAAAGCCAAGGCGCTGCGGGACTTCGCCAACCAGGTCGGGGTGCCGATGGAGCAGACCGTGGCAGTGGGCGACGGTGCCAACGACATCGACATGCTCAACGCGGCCGGTCTCGGCGTGGCGTTCAACGCCAAACCCGCACTGCGCGAGGTTGCCGATGCCTCACTGAGTCATCCCTACCTCGACACCGTGCTGTTCATCCTTGGGGTCACCCGCGCCGAGATCGAGGCCGCGGACGCCGCGGACGGTGTGGTGCGCCGGGTCGAGATCCCGCTCGATTAGCGGGGATGCGGGTACGGCACGATGAGCGAGTGGCTGACGCGCAAGACGACCCGGTGACCGACGACGATCTGCTGATCGACTTCCGTCGCGTGACGCTGCGGCGCGGCGGCCGGGTACTGGTCGGGCCGGTCGACTGGCAGGTGGAGCTCGATGAACGCTGGGTGGTGATCGGTCCCAACGGCGCCGGAAAGACCTCGCTGCTGCGGATGGCCGCCGCCATGGAATACCCGTCTTCGGGTGTGGCAGTTGTTCTCGGGGAGCGGCTCGGCCGGGTGGATATGGCCGAATTGCGCCAGCGCGTTGGATTGAGCAGTTCGGCACTGGCGCAGCGGATTCCAGATGAGGAACTTGTTCGAGATCTGGTGGTCTCGGCCGGCTACGCGGTGCTGGGCCGTTGGCGCGAGCGGTACGACGATATGGATTATCTGCGGGCACTGGACACTCTCGAGAGCGTCGGCGCCGAGCATCTGGCGGACCGCACCTACGGCACGCTCTCGGAGGGCGAACGCAAGCGGGTGCTGATCGCGCGATCGTTGATGACCGATCCCGAACTTCTCCTGCTCGACGAACCCGCCGCCGGCCTGGACCTCGGTGGCCGCGAAGATCTGGTCGCCCGCCTTGCCGATCTGGCCGCCGACCCCGATTCCCCGGCTCTGGTGCTGGTCACCCATCACGTCGAGGAGATCCCCCCGGGGTTCAGTCACTGCCTGATCCTCGCCGAGGGGCAGGTGCTGGCGGCCGGATTGCTGGCTGACACCCTGACGGCGGAGAACCTCTCGGCCGCCTTCGGGCAGTCCATCGCCGTCGACAGCATCGACGGCCGCTACTTCGCGCGCCGTGTGCGAACCCGCCCGGCCCACAGGAGGCGCTCATGAGCGACAGCGACGAGCCCACGCCCGTCCGGCCGGCAGCCACCGTGATGCTGGTCCGGGAAGCTCTTGTCGATCGTTCGACTCGGCGGGCCGTCGATAGCCTCGAGGTGTTCCTCATGCGCCGCCACGCCGCAATGGCATTTGCGGCCGGTATGACGGTGTTCCCTGGCGGTGGCGTCGACGAACGCGACCGGGAGGCGGGCCTGGCGGGCAACCGGGCCTGGTACGGGCCCGAACCCGGTTGGTGGGCAGCGCGTTTCGGTATCGCGACTGACCTAGCAGAGGCTCTGGTGTGCGCGGCCGCGCGAGAGACCTTCGAGGAGTCCGGGGTGCTGTTTGCCGGCCCGGCCGACGATCCCGACGGCATCATCAGCGATGCATCGGTGTATCACCAGGCCCGCGCCGCGCTGGAAGACCGCAGCCTGTCGTTTGCCGACTTCCTGCGCGGTGAGGGCCTAGTGCTGCGCGCGGACCTGTTGCGACCGTGGTCGAACTGGGTCACACCGAAGGAGGAGCGCACCCGCCGCTACGACACCTACTTCTTCGTCGGCGCGCTGCCGAAGGGTCAACGCGCCGATGGCGATAACACCGAGTCCGACCGCGTCGGATGGTCCAGTCCGGAGGCGGCGATCGAGGATTTCGCCGAGGGCCGGTCACTGCTGCTGCCGCCGACCTGGAGTCAACTCGACTCGTTGACCGGTCGAACCGTAGATGAGGTGCTCGCGCTGGACCGACAGATCGCCAGGGTGCAGCCCACACTGACTGTGGTGCAGGACAACTGGGAGATCGAGTTCTTCGACAGCGAGCGCTATAACGCGGCCCGTCGGCGCACTAACAAGCTGGAGGGCTGACAGTGCGCGAGTTCGTCAGCGTCCACGTTGGAGAAAGCCATCCGGGAATCGGCACGCTGGTGCTGAACCGGGTGCCCACCAACTTGCTGAACCGGCAGGCCTACCGCGAGTTGGCCTCCGCCGCCACCGAGGTAAGTCGGCGCGGTGAGATCGCTTCGGTGATTCTGTTCGGAGGCCACGAAACCTTCTCCGCCGGTGACGACATCGGCGAGTTGTGCACGCTGGATCGCGCCGAGGCCGAGACGGCCGACCGAGTTCGTCGGGAGGCGATCGACGCCGTTGCGGCCATCCCCAAACCGACCGTCGCCGCGGTCACCGGCTACGCCCTCGGGGCCGGTTTGACCCTTGCGCTGGCCGCGGACTGGCGGGTGTGCGGCGACAACGCCAAACTCGGCGCTACCGAAATCCTGTCGGCGCTGATACCCGGCGGCGGCGGATGCCTGCGACTGGCCCGCGCGGTGGGAGCCTCGCGGGCCAAGGAACTGGTCTTCAGTGGGCGCTTCGTCGGAGCGGAGGAGGCTCTGGAGCTCGGTCTGGTGGATGAATTAGTGGCTCCCGACGGCGTCTACGACGCCGCTCTGGCCTGGGCCGGCCGCTTTACCGACACGTCCACGGCCGCGATTGCCCTCGCAAAGACGCTCGTCGACGCGTTCACCGACACCGAGCTCGATGCCGATACCCAGACTCGGCGTTACGGCGAGGTTTTCGACGCCGCAGGCGGACAGTTAGGCTGCGCTCTATGACCGACCCGGCCCCGAATCCGCACGCCACCGAAGAACAGGTTGCGGCGGCCCTCAAGGACTCCAAGCTGGCCCAGGTGCTTTACCACGACTGGGAGGCGGAGAGTTACGACGACAAATGGTCGATCTCCTACGACCAGCGCTGCATCGATTACGCTCGCGGCCGCTTCGACGCGATCGTCGGTACTGACGTCGGCCGCGACCTGCCCTACGGCCATGCCCTCGAACTCGGTTGCGGCACTGGGTTCTTCCTACTCAATCTGATCCAGGCCGGGGTTGCGCGGCGTGGATCGGTGACCGATCTGTCCCCGGGCATGGTCAAGGTCGCCACCCGCAATGGGAAGTCGCTGGGCCTCGACGTCGACGGCCGGGTGGCCGACGCCGAAGGCATCCCCTACGGCGACGACACCTTCGATCTGGTGGT
The DNA here is from genome assembly GCA_903911165.1 of uncultured Actinomycetes bacterium. Classification (GTDB taxonomy): domain Bacteria; phylum Actinomycetota; class Actinomycetes; order Mycobacteriales; family Mycobacteriaceae; genus Mycobacterium. Next base: position 5,450 of record CAIWCQ010000442.1, read on the forward strand.
GGGCCATGCGGTGTTGCACCACATTCCCGATGTCGAGAAGTCGCTGCGCGAGGTGGTGCGGGTGCTCAAGCCCGGCGGCAGATTCGTTTTCGCCGGCGAGCCGACCAGGGTTGGCAATGCCTACGCGCGCCGGTTGGCGAACCTGACCTGGAATGCGACCGTGCGTGCGATGAGGCTGCCCGGCCTGCAGAGTTGGCGACGTCCGCAGGCCGAACTCGACGAGAACTCACGGGCCGCTGCCCTGGAGTGGATCGTCGACCTGCACACCTTCGACCCCGCCGACCTTGAACGGATGGCCGTCAATGCCGGCGCGGAACAGGTGCGCACCGCCAGCGAGGAGTTCACCGCCGCGATGCTGGGCTGGCCGGTGCGCACATTTGAATCGACGGTGCCGCCCGGAAAGCTCGGTTGGGGGTGGGCTCAATTTGCGTTCAAGAGTTGGACGGCACTGTCGTGGGTCGATGCCAACGTCTGGCGCCACGTGGTGCCCAAGGGCTGGTTCTACAACGTGATGATCACCGGGGTTAAACCGTCCTGAGCTTCACTCGCGCCGATGTCAACTACCTGACCAGTACGGCGGGGGCCGAGGCGCTGGCCGAAGTGTCCCGATTCGAGCTCACCGACTCGAGCCTGCTGGCGGACGTGGCCGCACTCCGCGAGCGGTTCGGGCAGCGATCCGCCGCGCTTGTTGAGACCATTCGACTGCGCCGCAGAGCGGTGGTGAAGTTCGCCTCGCTGGCTGACGTGTCGGACTGGTTGTTCACCGATGAGGCGCTGCAGCAGGCCACCACAGCCGCTGTGGCGCGACACCGGGCACGCCGACTCGCTGGTGCGGACGTGCACGACGCGACCTGTTCGGTCGGCACCGAACTGGCGGCGTTGCGCGACACCGCGGAGCTCGTCGTGGGCAGTGACATCGATGAGGTGCGGCTGGCGATGGCACACCACAACGTCCCACAAGTTGCGCTGTTCCGAGCTGATGCACTGCGGCCGATAACGGGCGGAGCTATCGGTCGCGACACGGTCGTGCTGCTGGATCCCGCCCGCCGTGGGGGCGGACGGCGCCGATTCGATCCGCGGGCATATACGCCCCCCTTGGACGAATTGTTCGAGGTCTATCGCGACCGGCCGACCGTGGTGAAGTGCGCTCCGGGCATTGACTTCGATGCGGTGCGCGGCTTGGGCTTTGACGGAGAGGTTGAGGTGACCTCATCGGGTGGTTCGGTCCGCGAGACCTGCCTGTGGTCGCATGCCTTGGCCGAACCGGGTGTGCGCCGACGGGCCACCGTCCTGGACCGCGACGAGGTGCTCACCGATGCCGATCACGACGATTGCCGTGTCAGTGCGCCGGGCCGGTGGATCGTCGACCCCGATGGTGCTGTCGTGCGCGCCGGTCTGGTTCGTCAGTACGCCACCCGGCACGGTCTGTGGCAGCTTGATCCCGATATCGCCTATCTCAGCGGGGATCGGCTTCCCGACGGTGTGCGTGGTTTTGAGGTGCTCGAGCGGGTCCCGCTTCGGGAAAAGGTTCTGCGGCAGGCACTTTCGGCACGCGACTGCGGTGCGCTGGAAATCCTGGTCCGCGGCGTCGACGTCGACCCCGATGCCCTGCGCCGGCGGTTGCGTCCCGGTGGTGGCCAACCGCTGTCACTGGTGATCACCCGGATCGGCACCGGGACGGACGCCCGCGCGGTGGTGTTCGTGTGCCGGGCGAACTATGCGGGACTGAATCCGTAGACCTGCCCGGCGCTGGTGGCCGCCACCACCCGGCGGTCCGAGCCGACCGACACCCCGACCGGGTAGCCGGCAGCCTCGGGAAGCGGGTAGCTGTTCAGGGTGCGCCCGTCGGCGGGATTAAAGACCAGCAGCGACTGTCCCGCAGGATCCGCCGCCACGGTGTAGGCCACGTCCCCGGCCTGACTCGATGTAGTCAGCGGGGTGACGTCGTCACGTCGCCACTCGACCTCGGCACGGTCACCGGCATCCCGCAGGCCCACCAACCTGGTGTCGGGTCCGCCGCCGGCGATGATGAGCCCGTCGGGGCCCACGGTGGGCGGGGTCTGGGAAAGGAACCCAAGCGGGACTGACCATTTCGTCGTCCCGTCGGCGGTATTAAGAGCCCAGAGTCGGCGGTCACGGCCGTTGACGTACACGGTCTCGCCATCCTCGGACATCACCGGACTGCCCAGCACGCCGGCGCTGACCGCGTCGCTGGTCCACTCACGAGACAGCAGCGAGGACTGTCCGGGCTGATACCGCAATGCGGTCAATACCGATGATTGCGCACCCGGCTGCCACACCCCGACCACGGCGATTCGAGTGGCCGGGGAGAAAGCCGGAGCTGACGGGATCGGACAACCAGGCAGCGACTGCGGACAGTCGCCCAGTCCCCGGGCGGCGTCGGTGGGATCAATTCCCTCCACCAGGTCCAGCGGGGTGCCCACGACGGTGCCGCGGTGGGAGTCGAAAATCAACACCTGGCCCAGATGGGTCACCACCAATAGTTGGCCTGCGGCGAGAAACCTTGCGGTGGTGGGCATTCCAATCACGTTGGTGCGCCAGCGCACCCACTGGGTCGGTGGGTAGGAGATCATCAGCCCCGGCTGGCCGATGTAGAGGTTGTCGAAACCGTCGAAGAGCGCGCTGGAAAAACCGCCGCCGAGCACCATGCGGGTGCACCAGCGTTGCCGGCCGTTGTTGTCGTTCTCCCACACCATCAGCGAGCACCCGTCCGCGGTCTGGCCATTGACGGCCGCATAGTCCCCGCCCAGGGCGGCCGCTGCGCCCAGTTCGCCCTTGACCGCTCGGGTCCATTGCGGGGACAGCGTGGCCGCACCGGCGGTCGGGGTGTGGCTGCGGTTCTCGGCGGTGGCGTACTGGGCTGGCCAGCCACCGGCCGCGATGGATTCCACCCAGGAGTCGGTGGTGCCACATGCGGCGACCAACGCCGCCACCGACGTCAACGCGAGTATCCGTCGCAGTACCGGTGTCCTTACCATCCAGGGGAGACTAACCGTTAGGCTCGACCGCCATGACGAGCATGTGGGGCGCGCCGATCCACAAACGCTGGCGAGGGTCGCGGCTGCGCGATCCGCGTCAGGCCCGGTTCCTCACCATGGCATCGCTGAAATGGGTGATCGCCAACCGTGCCTATACGCCGTGGTACCTGGTGCGCTACTTCCGATTGCTGAAGTTCAAGCTGGCCAACCCGCACGTCATCACCCGCGGCATGGTGTTCCTCGGCAAGAACGTCGAGATCCACGCCACGCCGGAGCTGGCCCAATTAGAGATCGGCCGGTGGGTGCATATCGGTGACAAGAACACCATCCGGGCCCATGAGGGGTCGCTGAGACTCGGCGACAAGGTGGTATTCGGCCGCGACAACGTCATCAACTGCTACATCGACATCGAGTTCGGCGAGTCGGCATTGATGGCTGACTGGTGCTACGTCTGCGACTTCGACCACAAGATGGACAACATCGAACTGCCGATCAAGGACCAGGGCATCGCCAAGACCCCGGTCCGGATCGGCCCGGACACCTGGATCGCCACCAAGGTGACCATCCTGCGCGGCACCACCATCGGCCGCGGTTGTGTGCTCGGTGCGCATGCGGTGGTCAAGGGCGACATCCCGGACTTCTCGATCGCCGTCGGGTCGCCGGCCAAAGTGGTCAAGAACCGCAAGGTGGCGTGGGACGCCTCCGCAGCGCAGCGCGCCGAACTGGCGGCCCATCTGGCTGACATTGAGCGCAAGAAGGCCTCGAGGTAGCCCCCGCTGAACGTCGCGCTGGAGTCACGCTCGGCGTCTAGCGTCGCGCTGGAGTCACGCTCGACGAGAAGAATTGGCTTCCAGGGGAGTTAGCGCTCGAGCAGGGGGTGCTCGACGATCGGCCGGCGCGGGTGTGGTTCGCGTTCCCGGCGCTTGGCCGCCAAATAGACCTGAGCGGTCCTGGTGGCCACGGTGTGCCAGTCGAAGTCAGACGTTAGGCGCTCGC
>CAIWCQ010000443.1 GCA_903911165.1 uncultured Actinomycetes bacterium
AACTGATTGCCAGGCGGGTGCCGTCATCGAAACGGCGACCGGTAGCGTCGGGCCCCGGGGGCCGCCCACCATCACTCGGAGCGTTCATGGCGAATTCAGCGCAGTCGACATCAGCACAGCATCGGGTCGTCTTGTGGGGCACCGGCGCCATCGGAACCGAGTTGCTGATCGCGATCCTGGACCATCGCCGCGATCTTCGGATCGCCGGCGCCCGGGTGTACTCACCGGACAAAAACGGTGTCGACATCGCCGAGTTGATTGGTCGCGCCCCCATCGGTATCACCGCCACCACCGATGTCGACGAGATCCTCGCCCTAGACGCCGACTGCGTGCTCTACACGCCACGCAACACCAGCATCGACGAGGTTTGCGCAATATTGGCGAGCGGGAAAAACGTTGTCACGACAGCGTTTCTGTTCCATCCCCGCCGCATCAACGCGGATGACCGCGACCGGCTGCTGCGGGCCTGCGAGGCCGGGGGCTCCAGCGTGCACGGCAGCGGACTGAACCCGGGCAACCTGTCCGGCGTACTGCCGTTGGCACTGTCGGGAATGAGCCGGCGCATCGACCGGATCACCCTGCAGGAGCGGGCCGACTGGTCGTTCTACGACAGCACCGCGATCACCTTCGACAACATGGCCTTCGGCCAGCCCGTCGAGGACATCAACCCCACCGCCAACGACTTCCTTGCCTTCAACAGCGGCATCTTCAGCAATGAGGTGTGGCTGATGGCCGATGCGCTCAACGCCGGCATCGACGAGGTGACCGCGACGGTCGAGGCCGTCCCCGCCACCCGGGACCATCAAATCTTCGACCACGTCCTGCGGGCCGGAACCACGGCCGGTCAGCGCTGGAGTTGGGCGGGCCGGCGCGGCGGGGAGACCCTTGTCGAGATCGAGGCGCTGTGGACCGTCGGCGGGGAATATCCGTCGCACTGGCCCAAACCCCAGCACGGCTGGACGCTGACCATCGACGGCGACCCGAAGATGCGCACCCATTTCCTGGTGATGGCAGGCTCCCCCAGTGCGAGCATGCGCGAGCACGTCACCGCATCCAACGTCGCTACCGCGATGCAGATCCTCAACGCCGTCCCCGCGGTGTGCGCGGCGCCGCCGGGATTCGCGACCATGGCGAACCTGCCGTTGATCCGCAGCGTCACCGGGTTCGGCAACAGCACCTAGCGGGACCGTCCGGTCACACCGTCAAGGTGGGCGTCAACGCTGCATTGAGAATGCCCGCGTCACGGGTGGCGATGGTGAGGCCACGACGGGCGGCCTGCGCCACGATCATCCGGTCGAACGGGTCGCGATGATTCCACCGCAGTCGGCCCGCCATCATCGCATCGGGCACCTCGATCGGCAGTTCGGTGACCGCCATCGCCGCCATGATGTCCGGCCACGCCGCGAGAAGTGGCTCCCCATCGAGTCGGCCGAGGCGGGTCTTGATGGCTATCTCCCACGCAGAGGCCGCCGAGACTGCTATTTCACGTGCCGGGTCTGAGATCGCCTCGCGCGCGTTAGCCGAGAGCTGATCGGGCGTACTCACAAGCCACAGGAGCGTGTGCGTGTCGAGAAGGATTGCGCTGGAGGGCGGCTCAAACGCCGGGCCGGTCCTCACTCGGCGACTCCCTCCCACGCATCGAGCTCCGAGTCTGGAAGCGGCTCGTCGAAGTCGTCGCCGAGCACCAGTTTCGGAAGTTGCCCGAAGATGCGGGGCCGTGGCTGCACCGGCGTGAGGATGGCGACGGGCCGACCATGGGTGGTGATCGTCACCGGCGCACCGGTGCGCTCCACCTCAGCGAGGATGGCATTGAGCTGAGCTTTGGCCTCCGTGCTCGAGATGGTCTTCATCGCACCAGGATACGCCGATCTGACTTATCGGACTAGTCGTACTAGTCCAGTGCAGTTTCGGCGCGCAGGTGCGGTCAAGCAGTTGAGGCTCGCCCGGCGGGCGCATCCTTAACGTAGGTCGCGAACAGGCTCGCTGAAATGCCGTTGTCGCGCGGGATCTGGCGGGTGATCGCCAGGCTTGGCTTGGCAGTGCGCTCCAACGTCACGGGGTCGAACGAATACAGTCCGAATCGTGGCGCGTAGCCCTTTGCCCACTCCAGGTTGTCGATGAGTGACCAAAAGATATAGCCCTTGACGTCGATTCCGTCGGCGATGGCTTGCTGCAGCACGGCGAGTTGACGCACCGTGTAAGCGGCCCGGTTGGCGTCGCTGGCATCGGCGATTCCGTTCTCGGTGATCCAAAGCGGCTTGCCGTAGGAGGCGGCGATATCCAGCCCGTCACGCAGGGCGCTTGGCTGGATGGCCCAGCCGATGTCGGTGCAACCCTGCACCGCCGGGCAGGCGCCGGCGTGCTCGGGCATCGGCAGTCCGTTCAGCAGCGGTATGCCGCTGATCAGTGCCAACAAAGCTCCGGCGCCGCCCAAGGAGTCGACGGTGGCGACCGAGTAGTGGTTGACGCCGACGAAATCGGAAGTGTTCGCCAAATCTGGTCGCGCCGGGTCGTTTGTCAGGGTGTTGTCGAAATTGGCATCCAGCTGTCCATTGATCACCGCATTGGGAAACCAGCGGTTGTAGAAGTTGTTGAATTCGGCGGCCGCTTTCTGATCGGTCGCACTGGCCGGGTTGGCCGGCTCCCACGGAAGCATGTTGAGCACCACGCCGACTTGGGTGTCAGGCCCGAGGTCGAACTCGTGAATTGCGCGGTACGCCGCCGCGTTCGCCTCAGCTTCATTGATGAGGGACTTTTTCAGCAGGTCTCCACGTAAGACTCCGGGCGGGAACCCACCCTGACCCGGAAGAACGAGGTAGGACGCCAGCATGGTGTTGACCGGCTCGTTGATCGTCACCCAGGTGTCCACCTGGTCACCGAACTTATACGCGGCGTAGGCGGCGTACTTCTCGAACTCGACCTCGGTGTTCTCGGAGGCCCACCCGCCGCCGGTCGGCGGGGTGTAACCGAAGATGCCACCAAGAGTCTCGGTGATGCGTGCTTTTTGCGGGTCATGCAGCCAGCTGGGCAAGGTGAAGTGCACAAGCGTCACCATCGGTTCGAGGCCGTTGTCCTGCAGGTCGGCGAAGACGTCGCGGTAGTGCGTCACCGCGTCTTGGTCGGCGAGTGTGTCCAGGATCTGCATCTCAGAGTCGCTCACCCCGTCCGACACATCGACGTCCGCCATCGAGTACGTCACGCCCGCGACGACCCTGGTGTCGCTGGGGAAGATTCGGCTCCATTCCAAGCCGATCCGGAATGTGTCGGCGCCGACACCCTGGCTGGCCAGTTGAGCATCAGTCGCATACTGCAGATAGGAACCCGGTCCATTCTCCGGTATCCCTTTCGTCCAGCCGAGCAGCTGGTTGAGCGGGTCGTGAGTCCACGCGTACCAGTCGGTATTGGGATCGACGGGCGCCGCGCCGCCCATCTCGGTCTGGAAGGCGGACGTGGCCACGCCCCAGCGGAAACCGTCCGGGAACCCAAGAGCTGCACCAGGATTGGTTCCTGTCACCGCCACGGCAATGTTCGCGGCGGTGGTATCTGCGTTCGGATCAAGGAACCCCAGGAGATGGAAGCCGGTGTCCTCGACCTTGATCTCGAAGGAATCGGTGAATGCATTGGCCGGACTCACCACCGGCGTGTAGGTGAACTGACCGGTCCCCTGGTCGATCACCACACGGCCGTACTGCGGGTTCTGGGTGACGGCGTAGCTCAGCGCATCACCGGCCGCCGCGATGTTGCCGGTGATCACGCCGCCCGCGGACTGGCTGTTGAGCGCCGAGTCATACCCAATGGTCGGCGGATCACCAAACAATTCTCGCCGCGCTAACGCCAGCAGATCCAACGGCGTCGGGCGGCCGGCAGTTGCGCTTGCTCTGGCAGATGTCGCCGCCCGCCTGGCTACCGGGGCGGCCGCCTCACGGCGCGCGGCCGTCAACATCACCGACGCCAGTGATGTGTCCACCGGCGCCGCCGGCCTGGTGCCTGAAGTACCGACGCCGGCGGATTTAGCTGTCGTCGCGAGCATCGCCACTGTCGGGGTCGACTCACCCCGTGTGCGGCTGAGGGTCTTCTGTGCCGAGGCCCTGTGCACCGAGCGCGCTGTTGATTTGGCTGTCTGCGAACTGGTTGCGGCGTCGGCGTTATCGCTGGGGCTGCCGGTATCGGCCCACGCCACCCCGGCCCCCGAACTCACTGCCGCCCCGATGCCTAGGGCAACGGCCAGGCCTCCGAGGCGTCCGACACTGTCCGAAGCCTTCATATGAACTCCCTGCTGAGACCGTCTTCGCTGGCCGCTATTGGCGGATCGGCGGGGGCTCAGGATATAGCCTCTGAAGCCAAAACATGGGGCTGCCGAAGAATGTAGCGCCTTCAGCCAGCTGCCGCCCACCACAGTGCCGCACCACCGGCAACCTCAACCAGGAAGTAAAACCAGTTCGGATAGAAGGCCTTTGGCCGGTCGATCACCACGGACACCAACCGTCCGAAAGCCATACCCCCCAGCGCCGCGGCGACCGTAATGAGGATGCCCTCGCGTGCCGGATGACCCGTTAAGGCAAGCGCGAGCATGCCGGCGATCGCCAGGCCGAATCCGCCGTAGACGGCACGCACCTCAGCACGCGACTCCGGAATCGGCAGCGTGATGCCGAACGGACGAATCAGCGCGGCCGGGCTGGCCAACGCGAAGCTCCCCATGCCGAGGAAGAACACGGCGGCGAGAACGATCACGATGGTGCTCACAGCCACCCCCGGAGGAAGCCTGCGAGCAGAACGACGAAGCCGCCGACCTCGGCGACGATGAGCGCCCACATCGCGACATGGATGCTGCGTCCCGGTTGGCTCAGTTGGTTGGTCGTATCGCGTTTGGCGCCGTGGATGATGTAGCTGATGATCGCTCCGACGAAGAAGAGGATGACCGTGGCCGCAGCAGTCGAATTGACCCAGTCCGGCCAGGCGCTGAGTTCGACGAAGGCCGCCAAGAGCAACGTCGCGAAGGAATACAGCAGCGCTGCGCGGTGCGCGATGTCAACATAAGGATGAGCCAGGTGGTCGGGGCTGGTTGCCATCTGCCGGTACTTCCAGATCCCGAGCACCAGCGCCAGCAGAAAGATGAGGCCCGCCGCGAAAAGAGTTGCCATGGTCGGGTTTCCGAGGCTGTAGGTCATGATCACTCCGTAAACGGTGAATGTGTAATGCGCCAGGTGAATTGACCCCACCGGCACAGGTCGGCGGTTGCCGAGTGCGGCTGCGCTCGCGCCTCGGTGCGTATCTTATCCGCGAAGAACGTCTTGAATCCCTGACGGGGGTAGGCGTCGATCACCTGTTCAACAGTCTGCGGATGGATGTCCTCCAGCCTCATACCGGTGACATCAGCGGCCGTCCCGAAATGCAGAAGCGCGACCTCCGGGCGTTCCTTATCGGCACGGCCAACGTCCAAGTGCATGCGGATCGCCTTCCCGACGATCGCCGCCCGATCCCCCGGCCAGCCTTGTTCGCGCAGCCATGATTCCGCTGATGCGGCGCCGCGCTGCTCGAATGGGCCCTGCCCACCGATGAAATCGGTCAGTCCCAGATCGTGGAGCATGGCCGCGACGAAGAGGAGTTCAGCGTCCCAGCTCAATCCATCGCGGGTTCCGAGCATTCCACCGAAGAGGTACGCCCGGTAGCTATGCGCAGCAAGGACACTCGGCGCCTGGTTGGCCAGAAGACTCGCGGCTTCGAGCGCCACCGGGGTGTCCGGAACAGGAATAGTGCTCAGCGGCAACGCTTCCGGCCGATCCCGTCCCACCCGCCGTGCGGCGCGGCGCACGACTTGGTCAAGTTGAGCACGGCCCAACCTGCCAACGACAGCGAGCGCGGGTTCCCCGCCGCTCACCGGGCGACCTCCACTGTCACTTCGATCTCCAGCGCAATGTTCGCCGGCAACGAGGACACACCCACCGCCAAACGTGCGTGCCGACCCGCGTCGCCGAAGACGTCGACGAATACCTCCGAAGCAGCGTCGATCACCTGGGTGTGTCCAATGAAGTCGGGTGCAGCGTTGACGACACCGCGCACGAGGACGATCTGCTTGACCGCGTCGAGGCTTCCGAGCGCCGACCGGATGGTGGCCAGCGCGCTGATCGCCGCATAGCGGGCTGCGCGGCGGCCGTCCTCCGTGTCGAGATCGGCACCCAGTTTGCCCAACACGATCGTCTGCGGCGGACTGAATGGAACGTGACCACCCAGGATCAGCAGATCACCGGTGCGGACCGCGTTGACGTATTCACCGGCCGGCGGGAAGGGTGCCGGCAGGTCTATGCCCAGTTCCGCCAACCGGTCCTCGGCCGAAGGTTGTTGCAATGGTTTCAACATGTGGGCGATGCTAACCGAGCCGGGAATCTATTGCAATCGTTTCAATAAGTCGGGTTTGCGCAGTACGATTGGGGGCGTGGAGGTCGAAATCGAACGTCGCGTGGATCCGCGCAAGCAACGCACCACAGATGCCCTGATGGCCACGGCCCAGCAGATGTTCGCCGAACGCCCACTTGAGGAAGTCACCGTCGAGGAGATCGGACAGTACGCCGGCGTCGCCGTCGGTTCCATCTACAACAACTTCGGCAGTAAAGAAGGGCTCTACGCCGCGGTGGTCGGCCGAGCACTTGATGTCGACCGCGACTATATGGATCGCGCGTACACGCCCGACCGCAACCCCATCGAACAACTCCTGGCCGCCTCCGAGCAGTACCTGCGCTTCGCTCTGGATCATCCGCAGTTCTTTCGCATGTTGGCGTTCCCGACCAAGCCTGGCCCCTACGCCGCCGCGGCCGACACCGCGACTCTGCTGAGTCGGCGCGTCGACGAGCAGAACGCGCGCATGGTCGACGCGATCGAACGCGGCATCGCCGACGGCAGCATCCGTCAACTGGACCCGCAGTCAACCGCGACGATTCTCTGGGCAAGCTGGAACGGAATCATCAGCCTCGCGTGGCGCCACGACGATCTGCAGCAGAGTCCAGCGCAACTGGCTGAATTAATCGCGCGGGCAGCCGATCTCGTCAGCTATGGGTTGCGGCTGCAATAAGTAACGCGCGTCGATCTCGTGAGCCCGATTCCGGGCCAGGAGAGCTCGCAGCGCGTCGTCCACCAGCGCGGCATCGGTCGGCCCGGAATGAAGGGCCCGAGCCGCTCCAAGCAGGGAAGCATCGACTGTAGTGCTCAACCGTATGCGGGCCATGCCACAAGTATGCCATTCGGAGCATCGCGTCCCGGTAGGTGCGATTACGACTGGCCCAAGCTCGGCCGGTAGTCGGCGACCTCGGCCTCAGCGGCGAGCAGTGCGCCGAGCTCGCCTTCCTGCTGTGCAACGAAAACACCGACGACCTGTCGACACAATTCCGGCACACTCAGCCCACGCGCATCGGCGATGCGCTTGAGCCCCACCACCGTTGTCGTGGTGACATGAAATTGAACAGCGAACTGACCACAGGAACCATCCTCGGGCGGCAACCCCGGCCCCACGATGACGGGACCGTCGATGGCGTACTCGCTAACCTCGGCATCCCGGCTCGTCTGTGCGACCTCGTTACGACGTAGCGGGTTGTCGGTGCAGCTATCCGGCTCCTGCCATTCGTCGTCGCTGAGGTAACCCACTGCGCCCACGCTAGACCTCGCCGCCGAGGGGCCGCGCAGTCGACTGTCCGGGACTGTCGAGTCGGAATTCGCCAATGGCCGTGGTCCAGACGCGTACGGTCGGTATCTCTATGGGTAGTCAAACGCCGACCAGAGGGATTCTGGTGACAGACAGCAACCTGAAGCTCGCGGCACGCGGGTTGGTTCTGGGTGCCCTGGTTTCGGTGTCGGTAACGGCGGCAGTGAATTCGGCTGGGGTTGCCGCCGCTTCGTGCACGCCGGGAGGGGGTACCGACGCCGGCGCGCAATGCGCCCTTGACGAGACCAGCTTCTCGATCGAGCTTGATGAGAAGTCCTCGGTTTCGGCGCAGGGCCGCCTCGGCGGTCCCGGTACGAGCACAAGTGAGAGAGATGTCATCGCTTGGGATCCGCCTCCTGCCGAACCATGGACCGCGCCCAGAAGCCTTGGCGCCCAATACGCTTCCAACGATCCCGTACTGGTCGCCGAGAGCATGGTGGGCACCGATATGTTCGGCCCCTATGGCTGCGAAGATTTCGTGGACGCCGCATTCGGCCTCACCACCGAGACCGGCATTGGTCACGACATGGCACTGTCGTTCTACCAGTCGCTGGCCGCCCGCGGGCTCGACCATCACGAAACTCCGATCCCGCGTGGCGCACTGGTGTTTTCCGCCGGCCCGTACGGAAACCACGTCGACATCTCTCGGGGCGACGGTACGTTCGTTTCCGGCGGCGTGCAGGGGCTCTCGCCCGGCTACGGCGATGGCCACCAGATCCAGATTCTGCCCACCGCCAACCTCGGCGACTGGACGATGTACGGATGGGCCTACCCCCCTTGGTGAGCTTGCATGGAATTCGTTAGGACGGCGTAACGGATCCCCCACCCGCCGAACGGCAACCAGAGAAGAGGAACCATGCCTTCCGTATTGGTTACCGGCGCAGGCCGTGGAATCGGCCTGGCGATCACCGAGCATATGAGCCGACGGGGTTGGGACGTCTACGCGACCGCACGATCCGCCGACGCCCTGCAGAGCCTCGGGCGCATACCCAACGTGCATGCGATCCCACTCGACATCACCGACCGCGCTGCGATCGCCGCCCTTCCCGACCTACTCCCCGCTCAGTTGAACGGCGTCGTCAATAACGCCGGCATCGTCGTCAACGGACCGGTGGAGGGGTTAGCGCTCGATGACTTGACCAGACAGTTCGACGTCAACGTCATCTCGCAGATCGCGGTCACGCAGGCGGTGCTGCCGAAGATTCGCGCGTCCCACGGACGGGTTTTGTTCATCTCGTCGGTCAGTGGGCTGTTCACCACGCCGGGCACCGGCGCCTATAACGCATCGAAGTACGCGATCGAGTCCCTGGCCGATGCACTCCGTATGGAACTGCGGCCGTGGAAGATTCCGGTCTGCCTCATCGAACCCGGACCGATCCGAACCGATCTCTGGACCGAAGTGGTCAACGAGCATGACCGGATGGCTGATCAGCTCAGCGACGAGCACCGCCGACTGTATGCGTCGCACCTCGCCGGGAGTAGGAAGTTGTTGGGACGTATGCAAAAACTTGCCGCCGACCCCAGCAGGGTCACTAAGGCCGTCGATCATGCGCTGACATCGCGGCGTCCCAAACGTCGCTATCTGTTGGATTTCGCCAGCCGTGCACAGAAGGCCGTTGTCGGAGTCACACCGACTGCGATCAACGATGCGGTTCTGGCAGCAGCCACCACATCGAAATGATCGCAGGGATCTAGCCCACGTCACATGGCTAGTCGGTGAGCTTCGGGAGACCCTTGCTGATCGCGGAGGCGAGCACCTTGCCGACCAGCGCGGCGAGCCCGGGTATCGCTGAGTCGAACCCGATCGTGTAGTCCAGTCGCGTGCCGCCACTGGGGGTCGGTGTCAGCTCCTGACGACCCCAGTGGCCCTTGAGTGGACTGCCTTTGGTGATCTTGTACTCGATTAGCGTGTTCGGCTGGGCAGTTGTGGTGGTCTCCTCGAACGCCGGAAGGGGACCAAGCTTGAGGCGGCGCACCGAGCCGACGCCATTGCGCGAAGTAGTGCCGTCGCTGACGCGGGTGATGTTGGCACCGAAGACCGGGCCGAGGTTCTCGTGCTCGGCGAGCTTGTCGAACACGGTCTGGGGGTCGGATGTGAACTCGTGCGTGATGTGGACGCGTTGCGGAGTGGCCATGGGGTCGGATACTAGCGGCATTGAGAAAGGTGACTCGGGGCGTCTCAAACTCAGTCCCGCCCTCCGCCAGCACCCGATACACGGAAAGTCGGAGAGCTTCGTCGCTAGGCTCACTTCAAGCCACGTCCACCACGATCGGAGCCAACGCCGATGAGCATCCTGCCCTACCCCGAGGCCAACTCCTTCGGCACTCGTGATGATCAGCCCACGGGAACGCGGGTGCCGATCAAGTACATCTGGCCCAAGCGGATCGCCGTGATTCTCGCGGGGCTGGCCGTGGTGGGCGGGATCGGCTTCGGCGCGAAGACCCTCCTGCAGTCCGACGACTCAGCGAGCACAAGCCAGGAGACGGTACAGTCCGCATCTCCGGCGCCCGCGCCGTCGCAGGCCCCGCAATCCCCGGCGCCAGCGGCTTCTCAAGCCCCGACAGCGCCGATGACGTTGAGCCAGGCAGTCACCGATTCCGCCGGGGCGTTGAGCAGCGAACAGGCCGCGGAGGTGAAATCCGCCGTCATGAGTCTGCAGGCGGCACGCGACGTCCGGTTATGGGTCGTCTACGTTGACGCGTTCGACGTCCCGCCCGGGGAGTGGGCCCGTAAGACCCTTTCCCTGACCAAGATGGGGGAACGGGACGCGATCCTCGCCGTCGCAACCAAACAGCGCAAGTACGCCTTCCTAGTCGCACCGGCCGCCGCGAACCGTCAGGCGGTCGATGACATGCGAGTCAACACGATCGAACCGAAGCTTCGCGACGATGACTTCGCCGGCGCCGCCGTCGCCGCCGCAACCGAACTGCAAGCCCTCGGCTGAATTACTTCCCTACCGCGTCGGAGTCAACGGCCAGCCCGCCGGAACCGTCGAGATACCGTTAGTGATGATGATGATCTCCTCGGTGGGCACCAGCATCGGCTACAACCACGGCTCGGCGGTATCTGACCGCTACAAGGCGCCGTTCGCCTTCGGCGGCACACCCGCCGTGCAGCAGGCGCGGGCGGCAGCCGAGATGAGCCGGCAGTGACCGCCGGGCGCGACGCCTTCCGGCTTCCGGCCACGGTGTTGTTCGGCCTCGGAATCGTGGACCTGTTCCGCGGAATCATGCACACGTTCCTGCTGCGCTGGGCCGGCGTAAACATTGCCGGGTTCGACCCTGTCACCACGCCGTCAGATCAATTCTTCCTGCTGGGCGCCTTCGGGATCTCGAACTTCCTGACCGGCTTTCTGTACTTGCTGATCAGCCGCAAGGCCCGGGAACTGTCCCCGTACGTGCTGGCCATCATCCCGGCGACCTACCTGCTCGGCATGATCGGCATCGGGGT
>CAIWCQ010000444.1 GCA_903911165.1 uncultured Actinomycetes bacterium
CCGAGTGAGTCGTTGTGCGAGCCGGCGTCGATCTGCACGCCGAAGAACTGATCGTCGTACACGGCCAGCATTGCCTCGGTGGCCAGACCCCAGGCGTTCCCAGGACTCTGCGGCGGCGCGGCGATCTGATAGACGGGGATGCCGGCGTCGTCAAGCGCCTGCAGTTGGTCGGTGAAAGCCGGGGGTCGCGAGAAGCCGTCGAACATCACCACGCCGAGCAGGTCGTCGGAGGCGCCGTTGAGGATGGTGTTGGCGCCGACCGCGGTCGCGAACCCGCCGCCCGCGGAATGCCCGGAGAGGATGAACGTCTGCGGCAGCACGCCTTCGTAGCCGGCAGCGTTGGCGCTGACGTTCAGTTCGGACCGGTCGCCGAGGAACATCGTGGCGGCGGCATCCCGGTCGAACGGCGTGCCGTAGTCGGCGGGTGCCACCACGATGCTGTTGGTCTCCTGTGCCAGCGCCTGAGCCAAGGCCGTGTACGCCAGGTTCAACGGCACAGTGAGGCCGCGACTACTACCGTGCTGCAGCCAGATCAAGCCGTTGGCTTGCACCGAGCCGTCGGCCTGGGTCGGGAAGTACCAGCTTGCGAGGGCGCTGACCCCGTTGTCACCGGACGGAATGAGCAGTGCCGACGACCCGGTTCGAACTCCGGTCACCCCGTTGGACAGCGGCGGCTTCTCGTAGCCGTCCACGCCGTTTGGCCCGGTGTTGACAGGCGACGTCGGGGTCAGACCGAAGAGCGACCCGACGGCGTCGATCACGTCTTTGAGCACGGTGTCCAACGGCGAGAGATTGTTGGCGAACGTGGTGGGCAGGCTCACCGCAGCGGTGCCGCCCGAGATGATCTGCTCGTTCGCGGCGGAGTACAACCCGTACTGCGGCTCTTGCGGGGTAGCTCCGACATAAAGGTCATTGATCCAGCCGTTGCTCAGGTTGTAGACGGCCGCGGTGCTGCCGGCCGGGGAGAACCCGGTGACCAACTGGAGGACGAAGTCGATGACGGGGTTGACCCCGAGCATCGAGTCGACGTGCGACCCCCCGACCAGTACGGCACCGTTGAACACGCCGGGCCGGGCGTCCAGCAACTGGTTGGTGGTGGCGCCGAAGTTATTCCACGCCTGCGCGGGCGCGGCGATCTGGTAAACCGGGATGGGGATGTCGGCGCCGTCCAGTTCCGCGATCTGGTCATTGAAGGTGCCATCGAAGGTGCCGTTGGAGACACCATCGAACATCACCACACCCTTGAGGTTGGCGTCCTGTGCGGGGTCACCATCGATCACGTAGTCCGCGGCCGTCGCGGTCGCGAACCCGCCGCCCGCGGAATGCCCGGCCAACACAAACGCCCCCAGCAGTTCTCCGGGATTCCCGGTGTAACCGGCATCCTGGGCACTGGTCACCAACGCAGCACGATCCGGGTCGAGGAACACCGCGGCCACAGCCTCCTGAGAGGTCGAACAAATCAGGCAGCCACCGGAAAACGTGAACGGCAGCGACGACAACGTCGGAGCCACCACAATGCTGTTGGTCCGCTGCGCCAGATCGGTGGCCAACGCCGAATAGAACGTATTGCTCGCCCCGAAACCATGCTGCAACCAGATGACGCCCTGGGCCTCGATGGTGCCGTCAGCCTGCGTCGGGAAATACCAATCCGCAGCCACCGTGTTACCGATGAAGGCACCCGGAATCTCCAGACGCGAATGCCCCACCTGCACACCGGTCACACCATTGGACGCCCCCGGCAGAAGCGGATCAACAGCGGCGGCCGCGAGCGCGGTGGGATCCGGCGGCGCCGCCGCAACCAGCGGTGTGCCAATCACTGCGGCAGCAGTGACACCCTGGCGAGTGCTCGCCACCGGGACCACTGCCGGGAACGCGCTCACCACATCAGTACCGGGCCGCCAGCCCAGCGCCGACATGACGTTGAGCAACAGCGCCGCCGCCGGCGCCGGCGCAGGCGGCGGCGCGTAGGCCGCAGGCAACTCGGCGGCGACGCTCGCCGCCGCAACAGTCTGCGCGACGCGGGTTCGCTGCGCACCCACCGCCGCAGCCGGGTCAGCAACCTGCGCGGCGGCCTGTGAGACCGCGGCAGGAAGACTCGGTGCGTCGAACTCGACCGGGCTCAGGGCGGCCGGCGGACTGACAGCCGACGGCGCCTCCGGCCTGACCGCCGGTGAAGTGTTCCGCGCCGCCCGACGTGCCCGTTCGGTACCCGCCCGCACGGTCGTGCGGGTGGCCGACGGGGCTGACCGTTCGGCGGACGCTTCGCTATCGGCGGCCGGCTGGCTGGTCGCGCCGGTCGCCGCGGCGGTCCCGCGACGCGGTGCGGTCCTAGCCGGGGCCGACGCATCAGCCGGTGCAGCCGACGACGCGGCACCCGCATCAGGTTCAGCGGTATCAGCCGCAGCAACCCCAGCACCGGAGATCAGGGCCGATCCGACCCCGACGATAACCACTCCTGTGCCCAGCAAAGCCCGTCGATCACCCATGCCACAGCGCCTCTCGTTAGCTAACCGGCAAACAGTACCGCGACCACTGGCCACCGGGCACCCGATTAGCCCCTCGGTGCCGCACCGTCACGAAGTGGTCAGCAGCGGCGGTGTGCGTCGCTACAGGATGGCGATCCCGATGATGAGGGCGAATGCGACATACGCGGCCACAATCACCAGCACTTCGGGGACAAAACGTTCGGCCGCCAGCACCCGGCCGATGTCGATCCCGGTGACCAGTCCGATCAGCCGCACGCAGAGCGCCTGGCCGACGAGGCCGAGGACGCCGAAGACCAGCGTTCCCAAGAGTCCCTGGATGAGATCTCCGGAGGATGAGTAGATGGTCAGGACAACGATCAGGGCGATGGACACCACCCCGGCGGCGGCGATCGCGGCCGCGTTCGGTCGACCGGCCATCACCAGCGTCCGCAGCGGCCCCGGTGTGGTCCAGTCGATGACGAAGAAGCCCAGCACCACCAGGGCCACCCCGACAATCGTGTACAGCGCGATGGCCGAGACGCCTTGACCGACGGTCGACCAGTATCCGGGCTCCAGAGCAGCAGCCAGCATCGCAACTCCCTCTCGTTTCATAACTCAATGCGGTGTGGCACAAAGGCTGAGATGTTGTCGGTGATCAGGCCGGGACTCTCGCGGATGCCCAGGCCGGCCGACTCGTCGCCGACGATCCACGCCCCCAAGCATGGATGCATGTCATCGAATTGCGGTAGCGGGTCGAACAACTGATACACGTAGCCTTCCGCCCCGTAGACGCCGCCGGTCTCCATCTGGTAGCCGGGGACCGCGACGGTGATGTTTCCGCCTTCGCGGCCGAGCTTGGGTTTGCGCAGATAATCGACGAGCTCATGCGGTTCGTCGAGGTAGGTGGGCAGCAGGTTCGGGTGCCCGGGATACATCTGCCACAGCACCGCCAGGATTGCTTTATTGCTTAGCAGCGTCTTCCACAGCGGCTCCACCCACATCGTTTCGGGCAGGAGATCCACTGCGCGGCGGCCGAATTCGTCGTCGAGCACCCACTCCCACGGGTAGAGCTTGAACACCGACGAGATCGGCGCCTCCTCCAGATCGACGAAGCGGTCAAGGTCACTGTCATAACCGAGTTGCTCGATCGCCAAGGCCACCGTGTGCAGGCCCGCTTCGGCCGCGCACTCCTGCATGTAGGCCAGCGTCACGTTGTCCTCGCCCGTCATATCGGCTGCCGACCACGTGAAATGAACTTCCTCACCGGCCAGTCGCAGCCGGATCTCCTGCCAGCGCTCGACGAGGCGCTCGTGCAGAGAGTTCCACTGGTCGTCGGCGGGGAAGACGGCGGTTTTCCAGTGCCACTGCAGAACCGCGGCCTCGAGCAACGTGGTCGGGGTGTCCGCGTTGTACTCCAGCAGGACCGGAGGGCGCTTTCCGTCGTAGCGCAAATCGAACCTGCCATACACGTACGGGTCGCTGCGCCGCCAGGACTTCGCGATGGGCTCCCAGCACCACTCCGGCAGCCCGAAGTCTGCGAACCGTTCGGTGAGCACCACCTGCTCGACCGCCTCCAAGCACATCGAGTGCAGGACCTCGACGCTGGCCTCCATGGACAACACCTCGTCCATGTCGAACACGTAGTGCACGGACTCGTCCCAGTAGGGGCGAATCGAGCCGTCGGCGTAGCGGGCGGGTTCGTCGAAGCACATTCCCTGGGCGGCGACGATCTGCTCCCAATCCGGCCGGGGAGCCCGGTGTTCCCGACGCATTCAGCCGCCCGCACTGCCCACACTGGAGGACCCGAAGCCGCCGCGACTGATCGACGATCCGGACTTCGTCTTGGCGACGGTGCCACGGGGCTGTGTCAGGGTCCCTCCGGTGGCGACGGTACCCACACCGCCGGCCGCACCGCCGTAGTAGTAGCGGTAGGGCGCACCCGCAAAAATGAAAACGCCGCCTATGCCCGGGGTCCCCGACCCGCAATAGCTGTCCGACACCACCACACTGTTCTCGTCCACACAGGAGGCCGTGACCTCCGGGCCGGCCTTGAACGCCTGATAGCCCAGCGCCACCACCCCGACCACCCCGACCACGGCCACCGCCCCCATCAGGGTCTTCCTGTTCTGGCGGCGTCTGTCCTCAGCGTTGGCGACCTGTTCGGCGGCGAACTTCTCGGCGACGTCGCGCGCCTTGCGCGCCTTGTCCCGCGCCCTCGCCTCAGCGACAGTGGGCGGCCGCGGACGGGTAACTCCCGGCTCCTGCGCGCGGATGGTCCCGCGAGTTATCGGCGCGGCAGCACTGCTCGCGTCATCGGCATTGTCTGGATGCGGTGGACGCACCGCATCGTTGTCTGGCTCGTTCTCCACGTCTTGCACTCCGGGCCTAATTGTTTCCTCGACGATAACCCGTAACGGGTAGTCAGGAAACGGTCAGCAGCGTCCCGATGATTTCGACGTGTCAGCCGTCGTAGCGAACCGCGTGCGCACCTTCGCCGGCGAACTCGGCCGTCGGCAACCGGTGGGTGCCCTCGAGGTCGTCGAGGATGGCCGCCTGAGCCGCCGGCGGCAGGGTGTGCAGGATCTGGCGCACCCGAGCCTGACGACGGTGGACGGCTTGGCGATCCGGCATGCCCGGGGTGGCGACTAGTTGCGGCGGCACCCCGACGAGTTCGTCGCCGGCGCCGTCGGTCTGACCGGCCGCCATCAGTGCCTGCTCCTCGGCCATCGTCGACTCGTCCTTCTCCTCGGACATGCCGATCGGGCCGAGGCGGCGGCCGTTGAGGAACTGCTTGACGACAGGTTCCTCACTGGTCAGCAGCACCTCGCGGGGCCCAAACATCACCAGATGCTTGCGGAACAGCATGCCCATGTTGTCAGGCACGGTCCGGGCGATGTTGATGTTGTGGGTCACGATCAGGATCGTCGCGTCGATCTGGGCGTTGATGTCGATGAGCAACTGGCTCAGGTAGGCGGTGCGCACCGGATCCAGACCGGAGTCGGGCTCGTCGCAGAGAATGATCTTCGGGTCGAGCACCAGCGAACGGGCCAGGCCGGCGCGCTTCTTCATACCGCCGGAGATCTCGCCGGGGAACTTGTTCTCGTCACCGATCAAGCCCACCATCCCGAGCTTCTCCATGACGATCTCGCGGATCTCGCTTTCCTTCTTCTTCGTGTGCTCACGCAACGGGAAGGCAGTGTTGTCGTAGATGTTCATCGATCCGAACAGCGCACCGTCCTGGAACATCACGCCGAACAGGGTGCGGATCTCGTAGAGCTCTTTGGACGAGCATTCGATGATGTTGGTGCCGTCGACGATAATCTTGCCGCGCTCGGGGCGCAGCAGGCCGATCAGCGACTTCAGGAACACCGATTTGCCAGTACCCGACGGTCCGAGCAGCACGCTGACTTCGCCGGCCGGAATGTCCAGGGTCACGTCCTCCCAAATCTTCGCAGACCCGAACGATTTGGACAGTCCCTCGACCTGGATGCTGATGCCCACGCGCGATCCTTCCGCCAACACGATGTGACCACCGGTTATCGCCTGTGGTTTGAGTCACTGTAGCGCACGCCGATTCGGGGTATCGCGTTTGTCTACCTACCTGTGATCGATCTTTGCGCCGCACCGTTGCCCGGGCGGCGGCGCAACGAAAAATCCCCCGCGGGC
>CAIWCQ010000445.1 GCA_903911165.1 uncultured Actinomycetes bacterium
CCGTGATGGTGCGCAGGACTCGGTGCCCAATGCGCGCCCGATCGACGCTCTGCACGCCCATCAGGCCCGCGAGGTGCTGCGCCGAGCTCAGGCGATGGCGTACTGATCCGGCTTCGGATCGTTCTCGCGGCGCAGCCAGTGCCACGCCGCCACCGCGCACGCCATCGCCAGCAGCACATGCAGCCACGAATACATGCCATGGGCGCCGTCGGGTTTGAAGATCACCATGATCCAGGTTGAGAAGCCCGCGATGAGGGCGATCGCCGGACGTGATTGCGCCAGGGCCGACACCACCGCAAGCGGCCAGGTGTAATACCAGGGCAGTGCGGCAGGCGCGAACAGCACGACGACGACCATCGCCCACGCGATGCCCTGCAGCGCCTCGCGGTCGGTGTGCCGGAAGCGCCACCACAGCAGCGGCAGCGCCACCCCGATGACTGCCATACCGATCATCCGGGTGACATCGAGGACGCCGTAGAAGTTGACTGGCGTGAACGCCCCGCCGATCGCGTTGGCGAGATTGGCCACCGCGGTCGGAATCGTCAGCCAGTTGATGACTCGCGCCGAGCCGGCTAGTGCGGTCAACCAGCCCAACCCGACGCCTGCTGCACCCGACAGCACCGCGAACACCGCGCCGAAGGTTGCCACCGATGCCGCGGAGGCGATCAGGAACGCTCGCAGGCGGTTTCCGGACAGATGACGCATCCAGACCCACACCATGAATGGAAGCGCAAGCACCGCAGTGGCTTTGACTGCAACCGCGATGGCGATCAGTGCTGCTCCAGCGATGTGGTGGCGGGAGAATGTCAGCGCGATACCGGCCATCATGAGCCCGATCATCAGCATCTCGTTGTGCACGCCGCCGATCAGGTGGACGATCACCAGGGGGTTGAGCACACAGATCCACAGTGCGACCGCACCACTGGCGCCGACATGGCGGGCCACCCGCGGCGCCGCCCAGATCAACAACGCCAGACCCGGCAGCATGCAGAGCCGAAGCAGGATGGTCCCGGTCACCACGTTGTCGCCGGTGAGCAGCGTCACGAACTTGGCGATCAGGATGAACGCCGGGCCGTACGGCGCCGGCGTGGTGGTCCAGACCGAACTGACGTCATCGAGAAGGGGATTCGGGTTCTCGATCGGTCCGACCGCGTACGGATCGAACCCGTCTCGTAGCAGTGCACCCTGGGCGAGATAGGAGTAGGCGTCGCGGCTGAACAGCGGAACGCTGGCAATCAACGGAACCAGCCAGAACCCGGTGGTGGCGATCAACGCATACTCGCTCACCCCGCGACCGTCGATCAGTCTGCGGCCCAACCAGATCCAGGCCGCCAGGAGCATCCCGACGCCCAGCCACACCAGCACTGACGAGACCACGACGCCGTGACCGAATCGCAGCCAGGACAGGTGCGCCGACTCCAACAGGGGGTCGCGCTGACGGGTGCTGCCGGCACCGACGCCGCCGACCGCGATCAGCGCCGCGCCCACAAACCCCAGCAACGCCGGGCGGCCCTCGTCGTCGCGCGCGAAAGCCGCCAGCCGGGGTAGGCCCGTTGGTGGCGACGCAGCGGTCGGCGGTGTGGTGGCGGACATCGGCCTCAGCTCAATTCACTAGGCCGACCGGTTGGCGGCCAATCCGGCGAGCTCGGTCAGGCCGGCTTTCGCACCGGCGTTGATCGGTGCGGTTGCCAGGACGCCCAGAGCGCGACCGCTGAGCATGTCGATGCGGTCCTCCACCGCGGCCAGGGCGCCGACGGACTCGATGACCGAACGCAACTCTCGCACCTGCGCTTCGGTCAGATCGGTGCCGATCGAGGATCGGAGCAGCTTCGCGGCGACCGGGTCGGACTGTCCGGCCCGGCTGACGGCTTCGGCCAGTAGCACGGTGCGCTTGCCCGCCCGCAGGTCATCACCGGAGGGCTTGCCGGTGACGGCGGGGTCACCGAACACGCCGAGCACGTCGTCGCGCAACTGGAACGCCACGCCCAGGTCGGTGCCGAACTGGTGGAAAATCGCTTGGATGTCGGGGCGGTCCGCCGCGACGGCAGCGCCCATTTGCAACGGTCGCGAGATCGTGTAGGACGCCGTCTTGTAGGTGTTGACGTTCATCGCGGACTCGATGGATTCGGCACCGCTGGACTCCGCGACGATATCGAGGTACTGCCCGCCCAACACTTCGGTTCTGATGTCGGACCAGACCCGCAGGACCCGTTGCCGGTCCGCCGGAGGCAGGTCCGCGCCGCCGACGATGTCGTCGGCCCACACCAGCGAGAGGTCGCCGAGCAGGATCGCCGCCGACCGGCCGAACTGCTCGGCAGATCCGTGCCAGCGGCGATCGCGATGCAACTCAGTGAAGTGCATGTGTGCGGTCGGCATGCCGCGGCGGGTGGCGGAGTCGTCGATGACGTCGTCGTGGACCAGCGCGCAGGCGTGCAGCAATTCCAGCGCGGAGAACAACCTCAGGGTCGATTCGTCGACCCGATCGTCGGGATCGGCGGTCACGGCACGGTAGCCCCAGTAGGCGAATGCGGGTCGCAGTCGCTTTCCGCCGCGCAGCACGAAGTCTTCCAGGATCGCTATCAGGGCGTCGTAATCGGAGCCGAGGTACGCGGCGTCGCTGCGTCGTTCGGCCAGATATTTCCGAAGTTGGTCGGTCACCGCTGCGGCCAACTCTGGGGCGGACGGCACTGCTGCGTGGACGCTCAGCGTGTTACTCCTGTCTGCTCGTGATCCTCGCCCCGGTTGGCGGCCGCGAACCCGGGCGCGGTGTCGCGATCCCGCCAGGCGAGGGTGCCGATCACGCCGGCGACGGCGAACGCCGCCAGGCCGAGCCACAGCGCCGCTGTTCGAAACGAGCGCGTGCTGGGGTCGGTGTAGCGGGCTTGGGCACTCATGGTCGTGACGACGCCGGGCTTGAGTTGCCACTCAACGACACCGGCATCCACTCGTTCGCCGTTCGTCGAGGTGACCTCGCCGGGAAACGCAGCACTGAACCTCACGTCGGCCTCGGCGTCGGTGACGGTGGTCAGATCGACGCGGCCCTCCAGGATTACCAGGTTTCCCGCCCGGCGCAGCGTGATGTCCACTCCGGAGGCGTCTTTACTGAGGTTGGCAAGTTGTGGCAGTTCGGCGAAGGACAGGCCGGAGAAAGCGGCCTGCGATCCAACAAAGCCGTCCGCCTCGTAACTCGACACGTCGACCTTCTCGCTGAACGATATGTTCTCGTCGAACTGCGGCCCCCGGTCGGCGTCGTTACGGGCCTTGCTGGCCGCGATGATCTCACCAGACACCACATCGTCGGGGGACACCGTGATCGAGGCATTAAGACGCAGGCACCCCGTCGCCAGTGGGGCGAGGAGCAGAAGCAGCAGCACCAGTGCTGGCAGGTGAGTGCGGCGGCAGGGGCTCCGCTCGGGGGATCGCACCAGACGATCGTGCCAGACTCGCACTACAGCGGCAGCGTCCGACCCAGGATGGCGAACGCCCGTGGGTCGCCGGAGAAGTGATATCCCCGGATGATGTCGGTGAAACCCAATCGGCGATACAGCCGCCATGCGCGGTTGGCCTCACCGTTGGTTTCCGGCGTCGACAGCAGCACATTGGCCTCGTCACGGTCGGTCAGCAGTCGGCGGGCGAGCGCTTCACCCAGGCCGCGGCCCTGTGCGTCCGGGGCGATGTGCAGTTCGGTCAGCTCGAAGTAGTCACCCATCAGACGGGTGGTCTCGTCACGAGAAAAACCCACCCGGTGCAGGCCCCGCAACACCTGCTGCTGCCACCACTGATCCGGCGCCCCTCGATAGCCGTACGCCACCCCCAGAAGCGGGGCGGCAGCAAGTTGCTCGGTCCGCCCAGACTCATCGGCCGGCCCAGACTCCTCGGCCGGCAGATCGGTCTCGACCGCAGCCACTGCCCGCCAGCCACGCCGCTCGGTGTGCTCGAGCCACATCGACGCCCGCTGAGACTCGGTTCCGCGCGGGTAGCGCATCGCGTCGACATAGATGTCGAGTGCCTCGGGCAGTCGGCGCTGCATGTCGGCGCGCGTCATGTCGATCAGGTAGGTCGCCAACGTCCGGGTTCCCCCTCTCGACGTGCGGTCCGGTCATGCGGCCGAAGGTTCATTCGGGTCGGCCGAGGCGGCCGATGGGGTCATTATGGTGCCGGACGCCTGGCGCAGGGTCCGGTGATGACGATCGTCTGACGTCGCCACCGCCGGAGCCGACGGATCGGCGCGCCGGGATACACTCACTCGTCGGCGACCTCCGGTCAAATAGGTGGTCGAACTGGGTGGTGCCGGGCACCGCGGCCTCGTATCATCTGGATATCGGACCCGGACGCCGCCGGGTAGGTCGCGGGTACTAGAAGTTCCGGTCGAGTCGGGCAAGGAGGGACGAATGCCACTGTCCGATCATGAGCAGCGGATGCTCGATCAGATCGAGAGCGCTCTCTACGCTGAAGATCCCAAGTTCGCTTCCAGCGTTCGGGGGGGATCTTTGCGGGCGCCCTCGGCCCGCAGGCGCCTGCAGGGTGTCGGGCTTTTCCTGCTGGGACTGGCGATGCTGGTGGCCGGGGTCGCGATCAAGGCCACCATGATCGGCGGCTTCCCGGTGCTTTCGATCTTGGGCTTTCTGGTGATGTTCGCGGGCGTGGTCTTCGCCGTCACCGGACCGCGGGTGCCCGGCGGTCCTGCGGGCGTGGCCGCACCGACTCAGGCTCGCCAACGACGCGCCCGTGGTGCGGGTGGCTCCTTCACCAACCGTATGGAGGATCGCTTCCGTCGTCGTTTCGACGAATAGCGCCCACCGCCAGATAACGCCAGCTCGACACCACCCAGTTCGCCACGATTGGCGGCCATTGGCTGCCCTTTTTTCTCCTCGGTCGTTTCGGCCCCACTTCCCCCCACCGCGTCCCGAACTGGGACTTTAGCGGTGATCGCCCGGTCCGGACCGGGCCACGCGGGTTGCTGACACCCCAGCAGTGGGACATTGTGCCGCTTTTGAGCATTTTTTGAGCACAAAGTGGGGCAATGTGGGGTAATGTGGCGGATGTTGGAGCGGCGGTCGCTCCGGGTTGTGACAGGGGTGAGGAGATGCACGCAGCATGTTTCTCGGCACCTATACCCCCAAGTTGGACGACAAAGGTCGGCTGACGCTGCCCGCCAAATTCCGTGACGCGCTGGCAGGGGGGCTGATGGTCACCAAAAGCCAGGACCACAGCCTGGCGGTCTACCCCCGCGCCCAGTTCGAACAGTTGGCGCAACGTGCCACCCGAACGTCCAGGAGCAATCCGGAGGCCAGGGCGTTTCTGCGCAATCTGGCGGCCGGCACCGACGAACAGCATCCGGACACCCAGGGCCGGATCACGCTCTCTGCTGACCACCGTCGCTACGCCGGCCTCGCCAAGGACTGCGTGGTGATCGGGGCAGTGGACTTCCTCGAGATCTGGGACGCCGCAGCGTGGCAGGACTACCAGCAGACCCACGAAGAAAACTTCTCCGCGGCCAGCGATGACGCTCTCAGCGACATCATCTGAGTCCGCGGTGGCGCCGCACTCCCGTGCAGCGTGGCCTCTGTCCGAACCGACCCTGACGTACTTCCCCGACGCCAGGTTCGAGACGGACAGGGACCTCGATGCACGGGCGGTGCTCAGCCGACCCGGGTTGCTCCGGCCCGGGTCCCACCGATCCGGAGGATCCGCCGTGGCCCCGTCAGCCGAGCCGGATCCTGACCACGGGCATGTCCCGGTCCTGGCGGATCGCTGTGTGGAACTCCTCACCCCGGCACTGAGCGCCCGCGCGGCCGATGGGTCCGGCGCGGTGCTGATCGATGCAACCCTCGGGGCCGGCGGTCACGCCGAGCAGTTCCTGCGACGGTTTTCCGGCTTGCGGCTGATTGGGCTTGACCGGGATCCTGACGCGTTGACGATTGCGACATCCCGGCTTGAGCGGTTTGGTGACCGGGTGAGCCTGGTGCGCACCCGTTACGACGGGATCGCGGGAGCGCTTGCCGAAAACGGCCTTGCCGCAACCGATTCGGTCGATGGCGTCCTGTTCGATCTTGGTGTCTCATCCATGCAACTGGATCGGGCTGATCGGGGCTTCTCCTATTCCAAAGATGCGCCGCTGGACATGCGGATGGATCCAGACGCTGAGGTGACCGCGGCAGATATTCTCAACACCTACGATCGCACCGGGCTAACCGAGGTCCTGCGTCGCTTCGGTGAAGAGAAGTTCGCCTCGCGGATCGCAGGGTTCATCGTCTCCCGCCGCGCGCGCAGCCCTTTCACTCGTACCGGTGAACTTGTCGAACTCCTCTACGAGGCGATTCCCGCGGCGGCTCGGCGGACCGGCGGGCACCCCGGCAAGCGGACCTTCCAGGCGCTGCGGATCGCGGTGAACGCGGAACTGGAGTCATTGACGGCGGCTCTTCCCGCAGCGCTGGCCGCGCTGCGGCCTGGCGGGCGGATCGTCGTGATGGCTTATCAGTCGCTCGAAGACCGGATTGTCAAAACCGTCTTCGCTGCGGCGACGGCATCCCGCACACCCGAGGGGCTGCCGGTGGAACTTCCAGGATATGAGCCGCTTTTCGCCGCCCTCACCCGAGGTGCCGAGCGGGCCGACGCGGCAGAGATCGATCGGAACCCGCGCAGCGCGCCGGTCCGGCTGCGCGCTATCAGACGAACGACACCCCTCGGTGACGGAGAGGACAACCGTTGATGAAGGCCAGAACGGACCGCACGGAAGATTCCGAGAAGCCGACGATGACCACCGCGCGCGCTGGCCGGTCTCGTGCGGCTAGCGGTACTCGCACTGGCCGATCTAACACGGCTAGCGGTACCCGTGCTGGCCGATCTAACACGGCTAGCGGTACCCGTGCTGGCCGATCTAACACCGCCAGCGGTAACCGCACCGGCCGGCCTCGTGAGCCGCACGGACGGCCCGCCGGACCGCGTACCGCGCCGGCAGCTCGGCCGGTAGAACGGATCGCGCGGCCTAAGGACACCGCTGCGGCGAAGGCACGCGCGACGGCCCGTAAAGCTAAAGCTCCCAAGCTAATCCGGCTATCGCTGCGCGAGCGGATGATCCTCAGGCTGGAGGGTGTTGATCTTCGCCCCCGGGCATTGCTGGCCAGGATCCCGTTCGTGATGCTGGTTATCGGCGCGCTCGCCCTCGGCTTGGGCATCACCCTGTGGTTGTCGACCGCGTCGGCGCAGCGGTCCTACCAACTCGGCAGCGCCCGCACCCTCAACGATGCGTTGACGCAGCAAAAAGAGGCTCTGGAGCGCGACGTTCTGCAGGCCCGGTCGGCCCCGGCCCTGGCTGACGCGGCACGCAACCTGGGCATGATTCCGTCCAGTGACACGGCCCACCTGATACAGGATCCGATCGGGAACTGGGTGGTGGTCGGCGAACCCAAACCCGCTCAGGGCGCCCCGCCACCGCCACTGAACACCAAACTGCCCGACCTCGCTCCGTCCGCCCCGCCGAAGCCCGCCCCACCGACGCCCGCCCCACCGATGCCCGCGGCCGTGGCGCCAAAACCGGGTGCCTTCGCAGAGGTGCCGAGTCGGACCACGCCGGTGCCGACGCCGGGCACCGTCCACGCGGGCGCCGGTGCGGTCGGCCCCTCCGTCCCGAACGCGCCACCGGCCCCCGGCGCGCCGACGTCGGACACGCTGACGATCGGGCCTGCGACACCAGTGGGGCCCCTCGCGCCTACAGTTCCTGCTGTGCCGAATGGGACACCAGGGACACCAGGGACACCAGGGACCGCTGGGCCTGCAGTGCCTATTGGGCCTGCAGTGCAGGTCGTGCCGATTGGGCCCGCGGTGCCGGTTTGGCCGGTTGGACCGGTTGGACCGGTTGAACCGGTTGGACCGGTTGGACCGGTTGGACCGACCCAGCTGGCGGCAGGGCCGGTCCCGTGAGCCGTGCCCGTGGAGCGGATCGGCGGCACCCTGGGTCGGCGCGGCGGACCCGGGCTAGTGATGCCCAACCGGCGCCGGTCGGTCGCTCGGCGAAATCCAGGCGCACCCGAGCGGCTACTGAAATCGATTCGGCGAGTTCTGCTTTCGTCTATCGCTACCGGGTCGGCAGCGCCGTCATCTTCATAGCCCTCCTGGTGGCCACCGCTCAACTGTTCAATCTGCAGGTACCCCAGGCGGCCGGTCTGCGTGCTCAGGCCGCCGGGCAGCTCAAGGTCACCGACATCGAAAAGGCGGTCCGGGGCAGCGTGGTGGACAGCAGCTTCAGCAAGCTTGCGTTCACCACCGAGGCTCGCGCACTGACGTTCCAGCCCAACAAGGTCCGCGAGCAACTCGCCGAGGCCAAGCAGAAGTCGCCGAAGGCTCCGGATCCGGAACAGCGGCTGAGGGAAATTGCCAGGGACGTCTCGGCCAGACTGAACAATGCGCCGGACTACGCGACAGTCCTCAAGAAACTCCGCAGCACAGAGACGTTCGTCTACCTGGCTCGGGCCGTGGATCCAGCCATCGCACTGGCGATTTCGAAGAAATTCCCCGAGGTCGGCGCCGAACGTCAGGATATCCGTCAGTACCCCGGCGGCTCCCTGGCCGCCAACGTGGTGGGCGGTATCGACTGGGACGGTCACGGCCTGATGGGCCTCGAGGAGTCGATGGATTCAGTGCTGGCCGGCACCGACGGATCGGTCACCTATGACCGCGGCTCCGACGGCGTGGTGATCCCGGGCAGTTACCGCAACCGGCACGACGCCGTCAACGGTTCGACCGTGCAGTTGACCCTGGACAGCGATATTCAGTTTTACGTCCAGCAGCAGGTGCAACTGGCTAAGAACGCATCCGGCGCCAGGAATGTCTCTGCGGTGGTTCTCGACGCCAAGACCGGCCAGGTCCTCGCGATGGCGAACGACAACACCTTCGATCCCAGTCAGGACGTCGGTAGGCAGTCCGACAGGCAGATCGGTAACTTGGCGGTGACGTCTCCGTTCGAACCCGGTTCGGTGAACAAGATCGTCGCCGCGGCGTCGGTGATTGAATTCGGCTTGTCCAACCCTGACGAGGTGCTGTCGGTTCCCGGGTCCATCAACATGGGCGGGGTCAACATCCGCGATGCGTGGGGTCACGGCGTGATGCCTTACACGACCACCGGAATCTTCGGGAAATCGTCCAATGTCGGCACCCTGATGCTGGCCCAGCGGATCGGCCCGGAGCGCTACTACGAGATGCTCGGTAAGTTCGGATTGGGTCAGCGCACGGGAGTCGGCCTGCCGGGGGAGAGCGCGGGAATTGTCCCTCCGATCGACCAGTGGTCGGGAAGTACGTTCTCCAATCTCCCTATTGGACAGGGTCTTTCGATGACGCTCCTGCAGATGACCGGGATGTATCAGGCCATCGCCAACGATGGAATGCGTATCCCGCCGCGGATCGTCAAGGCGACTATCGCAGCGGACGGAACCAGCGCCGTCGAGCCCCAGCCCGGCGGTATCCGGGTGGTCTCGCCGGAAACCGCGCGCACAGTGCGCAACATGCTGCGGGCGGTCGTTCAGCGCGATCCGATGGGCACCCAGCAGGGCACCGGCGCTGCCGCCGCGGTCGAGGGGTACCAGATCGCGGGCAAGACCGGTACCGCGCAGCAGATCAACCCCGGCTGCGGCTGCTACTACGACGACGTCTACTGGATCACCTTCGCCGGCATGGCCCCGGTTGACGACCCGCGATATGTCGTCGGTTTGATGATGGACGCCCCGGTGCGTAACTCCGACGGGACCCCCGGCCACTCAGCCGCCCCACTGTTCCGCAGCATCACCGCCTGGCTGTTGCAGCGCGACAACGTCCCCCTCTCTCCCGATCCCGGCCCGCCGCTGACCCTTGAGGCCGCCTAAGGCAGTTCAGCGTGCCTGCTCGGTAGGGTGAAGGGCTGATCAGATGGGCGGCTGACGAGAGGTGGCGTGCGTTGACGAGTGCGTTGCGGCCGCGCACGACACCCGGCCTGCCACTGGCGACCCTGGCCGCCAGGATCGGCGCGGTGCCTGCCCAGATCGACCCAGGTTCTGCCCGGATCGACCCAGGGTCGGCCGACGCCACGGACGTGTCCGATGTGCGGATCTGCGGTGTCACTCTGCGCGCCCAGGATGCCGTTGCCGGCGACCTGTTCGCGGCACTGCCCGGGGCGACGGTGCACGGGGCGGTGCACACCGCGGTCGCAGTTGAGGCCGGCGCCGTCGCGGTACTCACCGATGCTGATGGAGTTGCGGTGATCCGTCGTCTGCTCGGTGCCGACTCCCCATCGGTGCCGGTGGTGGTGCATCCCGCGCCACGTTCGGTGCTCGGGGCGCTGTCCGCCGATGTCTACGGGCACCCGTCTGATCGCGTGGCGGTGCTCGGAGTCACCGGCACATCCGGTAAAACCACCACCGCGTATTTGATCGAGGCCGGATTGCGCGCTGCGGGCCGGACAGCGGGACTGATCGGCACCGTGGGAGTACGGATCGCCGACTCCGACGTGCCTGCCTCTGTTGTGTCCGGTGTGCTGACCACACCGGAGGCCCCGGCGCTCCAAGGCTTGCTCGCAGTGATGGTGGAACACGGTATTGACACGGTGGCGATGGAGGTGTCCAGTCATGCGCTCGAACTCGGGCGGGTTGACGGAATCCGTTTTGCCGTAGGCGGTTTCACTAATCTCTCGCGTGATCATCTCGACTTCCATCCGTCGATGGAGGCTTACTTCGAGGCCAAGGCACGGCTTTTCGATCCCGATTCCCCGACGCACGCCCACGTCGCGGTGGTGTGTGTTGACGATGAGGCGGGTCGGGCCATGGCGCAGCGCGCCCGGGCAGTGGTCACCGTCAGCGTGACGGGCCAACCGGCGGATTGGTGCGCCGAGGATGTCGTCGTGCTCGACGGGGATCCGCGAGCCGGCCTTCAGGAGTTCAGCGCGGTGGACCCGGCCGGGGTGCATCACCGGTTACGCATCCGACTCCCCGGGCGCTACAACGTGGCCAACGCATTGTTGGCGCTGGCCATGCTGGACGCGGTCGGGGTTTCACCCGAGCAGGCCGCGCCCGGACTGCGCACCGCCTCGGTTCCGGGCCGACTCGAGGTGATTGAGCGGGGTCAGGACTTCCTGGCGGTCGTCGACTACGCGCACAAGCCCGGCGCGCTGCGCGCGGTGCTGGAGACGCTGCACCGGCCCGGAGCGCGACTGGCCGTGGTGTTCGGCGCGGGTGGCAACCGCGACCCCGGGAAACGGGAGCCGATGGGTCGGGTCGCCGCCGAGATCGCCGATCTGGTGATCGTGACCGATGACAATCCGCGCGACGAGGATCCTGATGCGATTCGGGCCGCCATCGTCGCCGGTGCGGCCGCCGTCATCCGGGATCCGGCCGCACAGGTGCTTGACATCGCCGACCGGCATGCGGCGATCGCCCATGCCGTCGGCTGGGCTCGCCGCGGCGACGTGGTGGTGATCGCCGGCAAAGGCCACGAGACGGGTCAGACCGCCGGCGGAACCACCCGGCCTTTCGACGACCGTACGGAACTGGCTCGCGCACTGGAAGATCTCCCGCGGTGATCGCCCTGACCGTGGCTCAGATCGCCGACATCGTCGGCGGCCGACTGGCCGATATCGACCCGGCCGAGGCGGCGTCGACGCCGGTTACCGGGCCGGTCGAGTTCGATTCGCGTGCCATCGCCCCCGGCGGACTGTTCCTCGCGTTGCCCGGAGCCAGATCCGACGGCCATGACTTCGCCGCCGCCGCCGTGGCTGCCGGCGCGGTCGCGGTGCTTGCTGCCCGACCGGTCGGCGTACCGGCCATCGTGGTCCCGCCGGCGATGGCATCCGATGCCGATGCCGGGGTGTTCGAGCACGACGTCGATGGTTCCGGCGCCGCCGTGTTGGGCGCACTGGCCACTCTCGCCACCGTGGTCGCCGCCGACCTGGCCGACCGGGGGCTGCGAATCGTCGGTGTCACCGGATCGTCGGGTAAGACGTCGACCAAGGATCTCATCGCGTCGGTGTTGCGCCCCCTCGGTGAGGTGGTGTCGCCGCCCGGGTCGTTCAACAATGAACTCGGCCTGCCCTGGACGGTGTTGCGGGCTACCGCGGAGACCGATTTTCTGGTGCTGGAAATGTCGGCGCGGCATCCCGGCAACATCGCCGCCCTTGCCCGGATCGCTCGGCCCGCAATCGCGGTGGTGCTCAATGTCGGGACCGCGCACCTCGGCGAGTTTGGCTCGCGGGAGTTGATCGCCAAGACCAAAGGCGAACTCGTCGAGGCAGTCGGGCCGCCCGGCGTGGCGATCCTCAATGCCGACGACCCACTGGTGGCGGCGATGGCGAGCCGGACGACGGCGCGCGTCACCACCGTCGGACGCAGTGGCAGCGCGGACGTCCGGGCCGAGGACATCGAACTCGACGAACTTGCTCGTCCCCGCTTTACCCTCGTCACCGCGGCCGGCCGGGTTGCCGTCACGCTGGCCGTTCACGGCGAGCATCAGGTGGGCAATGCACTCAGCGCCGCGGCGGTGGCCCTGGAATGTGGCGCCACCCTCGACCAGGTCGCCGACGCGTTGGCCGGTGCCGGACCGGCGTCGCGGCACCGGATGGAAGTCCACGCCCGGCCTGACGGCGTGACCATCATCAACGACGCCTACAACGCCAATCCCGAATCCATGCGGGCCGGACTGCAGGCGCTGGCCGTGATGGCGCGGCAATCGTCGGATCCGCGCCGCAGCTGGGCGGTGCTCGGGGAGATGGGCGAACTCGGCGAGGACTCGATTGCCGAACACGATCGACTCGGCCGGCTTGCGGTGCGCTTAGATATCAGTCGGCTCGTCGTCGTCGGAACCGGGAGGCCTGTGAACGCCATGCACCGCGGGGCGATCATGGAGGGTTCCTGGGGATCGGAGTCGGCCCTGGTTCCTGACGTCGACGCCGCGTTGGCACTGCTGCGCGCGGAACTGGCGCCCGGGGACGTGGTGCTGGTCAAGGCGTCGAACGCGGCCGGCCTCGGGTCGCTGGCGGAGGCGCTGGTGGCGGCCGGGGCCCCGGGGCGGGAAGCACCCGGATGAGACTGATTCTGTTCGCCGTCGGAATATCCCTTGCGGTGGCGATTCTGCTGACGCCGGCGCTGATCCGGCTGTTCACCCGACAGGGCTTCGGGCAGGAGATCCGCGCCGACGGTCCGCCCAGCCATCAGACCAAACGCGGCACCCCGTCAATGGGCGGGGTGGCGATCCTGGCCGGGATCTGGGCGGGCTATTTCGGCGCGCACCTGGTCGGCGCGGTGTTCGGCGACACCGGGCCGTCCGCCTCGGGGTTGCTGGTGTTGGGCTTGGCGACCGCGTTGGGCGCGGTGGGTTTTCTCGACGACCTGATCAAGATCCGCCAGTCGCGCAACCTCGGTCTGAACAAGACCGCCAAGACTCTCGGTCAGATCACCGCCGCCACCTTGTTCGGCATTCTGGTCCTTCAGTTCGCCAATGCCGACGGCCTGACCCCCGGCAGTCGCCAGTTGTCCTACGTCCGGGAGATCGCCACGGTGGCCCTGCCGCCGGTGTTGTTCGTGCTGTTTGTGATCGTGGTGGTCAGCGCCTGGTCGAACGCGGTCAACTTCACCGACGGCCTCGACGGTCTGGCGGCCGGGTGTATGGCCATGGTCAGTGCCGCCTACGTGCTGATCACGTTCTGGCAGTTCCGCAACGCCTGCGCCACCGCTCCCGGCCTGGGCTGCTACAACGTTCGCGATCCGCTGGACCTGGCGCTGATTGCGGCCGCCACTGCCGGGGCGTGTATCGGATTTCTCTGGTGGAACGCCGCGCCGGCGAAGATCTTCATGGGCGACACCGGATCGCTGGCGCTGGGCGGCATCATCGCCGGACTGTCCATCACCAGTCGTACCGAGGTGCTCGCGGTGGTACTTGGCGCGTTGTTCGTCGCCGAGGTCACGTCGGTGGTGGTGCAGATCCTGGCGTTCCGCACCACGGGGCGGCGGGTGTTCCGGATGGCGCCATTCCACCATCACTTCGAACTGGTGGGCTGGGCCGAAACCACGGTGATCATCCGGTTCTGGCTGCTCACCGCGATCGCCTGCGGACTAGGGGCGTCGTTGTTCTACAGCGAGTGGCTCGCCGCCATCGGCGACTGACGTGCCGGCCGAATTGTCGCCGCTGGCGCCGGGCGCGCGGGTACTGGTGGCCGGAGCACGGGTCACCGGACGCGCGGTGGTCGGCGCGTTGTCGTCTCGGGATGTCGAGGTGACGGTGTGCGACGACGATCTGGCCGCAGCCCGCGGACTGGCCGGGGCCACCGGAATCTCCACGGCCGAGGCGATCGCGAGAGCCGGGAGCTTCGATCTGGTGATCACCAGTCCGGGCTTCGCGCCGACGGCACCGGTTCTGGCTGCCGCGGCGGGAGCGGGCGTCCCGATCTGGGGCGACGTCGAACTCGCCTGGCGCCTGGACGCGGCCGGGTTATACGGTCCGCCGCGGCGGTGGCTGGTGGTGACCGGAACCAACGGCAAGACCACCACCACCTCGATGCTCTACGACATGCTCATCGCCGACGGGCGGTCCGCGGTGCTATGCGGCAACATCGGCGACCCGGTTCTCGACGTACTGGACCAGCCTTCTGATGTGCTGGCAGTAGAGGTATCGAGCTTTCAGTTGTTCTGGTCGCCGTCGCTGCGACCCGAGGCCGGTGTCGTGCTCAATGTGGCCGAGGATCATCTCGACTGGCACGGCGGCTTTGCGGCCTATGCGGCCGCCAAAGCCCGTGCTCTCGACGGCCGGGTGGCGGTCGTGGGTCTCGACGATGCGGCGGCGTCTGCGTTGCTGCCTGGCGCCGCGGCCTCGGTTAAGGCCGGCTTTCGGCTCGGCGTCCCGGCGCCCGGTGAACTGGGGGTCCGCGATGGTGCGCTCGTCGACCGCGCTTTCGCCGACGATCTGACGCTGGCATCGGTCGAGGGGATACCGGTGGCCGGGCCGGTCGGAATCCTTGACGCCCTGGGCGCGGCGGCCCTGGCCCGCGCAGTGGAGGTAACCCCGGGGGCGATCGATGCCGCCCTCCGCGGATTCCAGGTCGGCCGCCACCGAGCCGAGGAGGTGGGCGTCATCAACGGCGTGCACTACATCGACGACTCCAAGGCCACCAACCCGCACGCCGCGCAGGCATCGATCCTGGCCTTTTCGCGGGTGGTGTGGGTGGCCGGCGGCCTGCTCAAGGGTGCATCCGTCGATGACGCCGTGGCCGGGGTCGCCGACCGATTGGCCGGTGTCGTGCTGATCGGTCGTGACCGCGCCGCCTTTGCCGAGGCGTTATCGCGACACGCGCCCGATGTCCCGGTCATTGAGGTGGTGACGCGGGAAGATGCTGGGATGCATGGGACGGTTGGGATGCATGGGACTCTTGAGACTCTTGAGACTCATGAGACTCATGGGACTCATGGGACTCGAATCGTCGACGCGACCGGGCCTGGTTTGGGCGACCGGGTGATGACGCAGGTCGTCGCCGCCGCCGCC
>CAIWCQ010000446.1 GCA_903911165.1 uncultured Actinomycetes bacterium
ACCGTGATGTCCATGACCGCACAGTTCACGCCCGAGGCCCAGACTCCCGAGGCCCAGACTCCCGAGGCCCAGACTCCCGAAAGCCAGCGATGAAGATCATCGTCGACAAGTCCAAGTGCTCCTCGATCGGTCTGTGCGAGGCGACCGCCGCGGATATCTTCGAGATCGGTGCGGACGGCGCACTGCACATCCTCATGGACGACATCAGTGAGGACCGCCGGGTCGATCTTGAGCAGGCCTGCGAGAACTGCCCCACCCAGGCGTTGAGCATCGAGGACTGAGCGACGCCCGCGCGGTGAACACGGGCGGGCCACCAGGTGAACATCGGTTGTCGTGTCCTTTGCGGCGTCGCAGCCCTCCGTTGGGTGCGCGCACACTGACGCCATGCGATCACGCTTTCTTTGTGCCGCCGTCGCGGCATTGACCCTGTCCGCCTGCTCGAGCAGCCCATCGGCGCCGAGCGCGGACATTAAAGCGGCCAGCCCCATCGCCAATAGCGACGTGCCGGCGCTGGACCGGGCCGGGTGGACGGAGTCGGTCTACCAGAAACTCACCGAGACGATTCGGGGCTCGGCCGGACAGGGCAAGATCGTGGTGTTCGATTTTGACAACACCACGCAGGCCCGCGACATCAGTGAGGCCATCCTGGCGCGGGTCCAGCAGACCGATGCGATCAACCCCACCTCGCTGAGTCCGGCGATGTTCCCGCCGTTCACCGGATCCGACGGCACGCCGGTGGCGATCACCGCCGGCATCTCCGACTACTACGACGCACTGCTGGATTCCGGTTCCGACGCCGACCCGTTCCGGGAGTACTCCTCGCTGCCGATGCCGGCGACGGCGTTCACCGGCCGCACCCTGACTGACTTCCTCGCCCAGACCGCCGCGGTCTACGACGGCGGCGCCGGCGCAGCGGACCTGATGTCGAAGGAACAGTCCAAGATCCTCGGCGCCGGCAGGCCTTTCATCTACCCGCAGATGGCTGACCTCTACGGAAACCTGCGCGCCCAGGGCTACGACGTGTGGGTCGTCTCCGCCGGTGTCGGGTGGGCGGTGCGCTGGATGGTGCAGAACGCACTCAACCCGGCCATTGTCGCCAAGTACGGGCCCGCCGCGGCCCTGCCGATGGATCACGTTGTCGCGATCACCACGTTGCTCAAGGACCGCGGTACGGGCACGCTGCTCTCGGACTACCAGCTGACTCACCAGAGTCCCGATGACGCCTACATCAATCTCGAGCCGGCCCGGATGGCGCAGTTGGAGATCACCGCCATCCCCGACGGGCTGTCGTCGTGGCGGGGCGGCAAAGCGGGCGCGATCGACAACATCATCAGCCGCGGCGAGTTGTTCATGGTTGCCGGGGACTCGATGGGCGACGTCGAGATGCTCAACCGGGCACCCAACCGGCTGGTGATCAGCCGGATGAACAAACCCGTTCTGGCCGAGGGCTTCGCCGCCGAGATCGCCAAGGCCCCGGACGCCAACTGGATGATGCAACCCACCATCAACTCCGCGCCCGTCGGATTCCTGGAGACCAAGTGCGCCATGGCCGACAAGACCGCCGGCGACGCCGACATCACAGCCACCACCGATAAATCGCTGGCGACCCTTGAGGGCACCGGTCGGCTCGGATCGTTCGTCACGTGCTGACCGAGAGGAATGATCGGCTGATGCGCACACCACAGATGATCGCTGCCGCCGCGATAACACTGCTGGCGGTGGCGGGCTGTGCGACACGCACCGAGGACAAACCCGCGCCTGCGGCGGCGTCGGCCTGCCCGCAGGCCAACGAACGCTTCTGCGCGGCAAGCGTCGGTGAC
>CAIWCQ010000447.1 GCA_903911165.1 uncultured Actinomycetes bacterium
CAGGCAGGCTTCGTCGAGGGTGTAGCTCAGGGACGGGTGGTCATTGAGTTGTTCGAGGGTGCGGGAATGGTCGAGTCCGTATCTGCCGACCCGGGTGCGTCGCAGCGCAGTCAGATGCCCGCCCGCGCCCACATCGGAGCCGAGATCGCGGGCCAGTGCGCGGATATAGGTCCCCGACGAACAATCCACCTCGACGTCGACGTCAACGAACTCACCGTCGCGGCGGATCGCGAGAACGTCGAAGCGGTCGATGCGCACCGTGCGAGGGGCGAGTTCGACCTCCTCGCCCTCGCGGACACGCTGGTAGGCCCGCTTGCCGCCGACCTTGATCGCACTGACCGCCGACGGTCGTTGCGCGATCTCGCCGCGCAGTGCCGCGACACCGTCGCTGATCGCGTCGTCGGTCACCGCCACGGCCGAGATATCGGCGACGAGGTCGCCTTCCGCGTCATCGGTGGTGGTGCTCCGGCCGAGCCGGATAGTGGCCGCGTAGGACTTCGACGTGCCACTGAGCAGACCGAGGATCTTGGTGGCGCGCTCGATACCGATCACCAGCACGCCGGTGGCCATCGGGTCGAGAGTGCCGGCGTGGCCGACCTTGCGGGTACCGAAGATTCGCCGACAGCGCGACACCACGTCGTGGCTTGTCATGCCGGCCGGCTTGTCGACGATCACAATGCCGGGACTCGGATGAGCGCCAGTCACAGCACGATCGCCGTGAGCGCCAGTCCACCGGCCACTGACCACCGGCCGGCCAGTTCATGCAGCGGCGGACCGGAAAGCGCGGCGGGGTCGATCAGGATGCGGGACACGAAGTCGCCCGTCGTGCCGTCGGATCCGACCGTGAAGGTGATGTGGGCGTCCTCGAAGCCCAGCCAGCGCTGCGTCAGCGGGAACCACGCCTTGTAGGTTGCCTCCTTGGCGCAGAACAGAATTCGGTCCCAGTGCAATTCGCCGGGTAGCGCGGATATCTCCGTGCGCTCGACCGGCAGACTGATCGCGTCGAGCACCCCCTTGGGTAGCACGCCATGCGGTTCGGCGTCGATGCCAACCGATCGCACCGCGCTACTTCGGCCGACCACCGCCCCGCGGTAGCCCTCGCAGTGCGTGAGGCTGCCCACCACACCGTCAGGCCAGTGCGGTTCACCCTTCTCTCCTTTGAGGATCGGTGACGGCGGCACGCCGAGTTGTGCCATGGCCACCCGGGCGCAGTGCCGCACGGTGATGAACTCGTTGCGCCGCTTAGTAACTGATCGCGCGATCAGCGGCTCCTCCGTCGGCAGGGCAGCAAGATGCGGCGGATCGTCGTACATCTCGGCATAGACCAGATCGGCGCTGTCGGGTAGCACCACCCGCATAAACTCGCTCATCCGCGTCGGCTGCGCAACCGCTGCTGGAACTTCTCCGACTCCGCACGCATCTCCGGGGTGATCATGAAATGACCGCCGAAGTCGTTGAGATAGCCCGGGGCATAATCCGGGTCAGGTAGCACCTGGCGAAGCCAGCGGTAGGGCTTACGGCGACGCCACTCCCGCGGATAGCCCACCGACACCTCCTCGAAGCGCACCCCGTCGTACCAGGTCGTGCGCGGGATGTGCAGGTGGCCGTAGACCGCGCAGAGCGCGTTGTAGCGGGTATGCCAGTCGGCGGTTTCGGTGGTGCCGCACCACAGCGCGAACTCGGGGTAGAACAGCACATCGCACGGTTCGCGGCGCAGTGGGAAATGATTGACCAGCACCGTGGGCGTCATCCAGTCCAGTTCGTCGAGCCGGGCCCGGGTGTATTTCAGGCGGTCCCGGCACCAGGCGTCGCGGGTGGCGTACGGCTCACTGGACAGCAGGAACTCGTCGGTGGCGACGACGTTGCGTTCCCGGGCGATGGCCAGGCCTTCGGCCTTGGTGTTCGCCCCCTCGGGAAGGAATGTGTAGTCATACAGCAGGAACATCGAGACGATGGTCGCCGGGCCGCCACCGTCGGTCCACACCGGATACGGATGTTCCGGGGTGAGCACACCCATCTCGTCGCATATCTGCACCAGGTAGTCGTAGCGCGCCCGGCCGAACACCTGCATCGGGTCCTTGCCGGTGGTCCACAGTTCGTGGTTTCCCGGCACCCAGATGACTTTGGCGAATCGGCGGCGCAGCAGATCCAGCGACCAGCGGATGTCGTCGGTGCGCTCGGCGACATCGCCGGCGACGATCAGCCAGTCTTCCGGGTCCGCCGGGTACAGCGACTCGGTGATCGGCTTGTTGCCGGAATGACCCGTATGCAGGTCGCTGATCGCCCAAAGGGTGGGTGCCACAGAACAGGAGCCTACTGGCGGTCAAGCAGACACCTTGACGCCTGCATATCCTGAACGGCGTGGCGAGCACCCGTTTCACCGATCGCGCTGCACGTCGCGTTCTGCGACTCCCGCCCGCAACGACCGGCTATCGAGTGCACCGCGGCCTGCGGGTGCCGATGCGCGACGACGTCGCACTCGTCGCCGATCACTACGCGCCGGTGACCTCGCAGCCCCTGGGCACAATTTTGGTGCGCGGGCCGTACGGCCGGGCGTTTCCGTTCTCTGTCATCTACGCCCAGATCTACGCCGCCCGCGGCTATCACGTGGTGTTTCAGAGCGTTCGCGGCACCTTCGGCACGTCTAACACCGATAGCGTGATCAAGCTCGGCTGGAAACGCAATAGCGATGGCACGTTGGGTTCCGAAACGGCTTTCGGCACTTATACGTCATCGTCTACGGCCAATCCGACTGTGGTTGATATGTCGGTTA
>CAIWCQ010000448.1 GCA_903911165.1 uncultured Actinomycetes bacterium
ACACGATCGCCAGTTTCATGCTGTCGGCGATCCGATTGGAGGGAAGCTCCCAGCGGCGCTGCGAGTAGATCCAGGCAATCGGGTTCCCGGTCGCGTCGAGCATCGTCGAGACCGCCGGCACCTCGCCGCCGACGATGTTCGCCGAACCCTCGGTCACCAACTCTGAGGCGTGATTGCTCGCCATCCCGAGGCCGCCGGCGATCGGAAACAGCAATGCGGCGGTGAGTCCGCCGGCCAACAGGCAGAGCAGTGCCATTTTGCGCAGAGTGGGCTTCGCCGGGGGGTACTCATCCGACACCCCGCACACATTAGGTGCTGACACGCGGGACTTCCAACGCGGCGGCTGTCCGGGGCCTCAGCGGCGCCGTAGTCGCCGCAGGAGTAGCGCGCTCAGGCTGACCGCGCCGAGGCCGATCGCCAGTGGAATACGGGCCGCGAACCCGGCGCCGGAGCCGGCCTGCGGCGACGCGTACGCCCCCGCAGCTGGCCCGGCGGCGACCGGCGGTTGCGGCCGCACTGGCGGCGCGGTGCTCGGTGAAGCGTTTGCGCCAGCTTGCGCCGGAGCCTTCTTCGCGGCCCCCTTGGTGGCCCCCTTGGTGGCTGGAGCCTTCTTGGCTGGAGCTTTCTTGGCTGTGGTCCCGGTCCTCGCTGCTGCTTTTTTCGGAGCGGCCTTCCTCACCGGCGCCTTCTTCACCGGAGCTTTTTTCGCCGGCGCTCTTTTCGGTGTCGCGGGTGGGATCGCATCGGCACTGCCGTCGTGCTGGTCCGCCGGATCTGCCATGTAGCGCTCCTCGTCTGGATGGTTGCTCTGGTTGCTCTGGTTGCTCTGGTTGCACTGGTTGCCCTGGTTGCTATTGCGTCCTTGCGCCGGCACGGCGCTCACGAGCGTCGGCGAAGAGCCCAGGCCGACATCCCGGTGATCAGGATTGCCGCTCCAACAATGAACGGCCACAACGGTATCCGACCGGGGTCTTTCGCGTTGGCCACGGCGGGACCGGGTGCTCCCGTGCCCGGCATCGTCACAGTGAAGGACCATGAGCCGGACACGGCATGGCCGTCGGCTGAGGTCACCCGGTAGTTCACCGTGTACTCACCCGACGGGCCGAGCGGGCGCACCGCAACCCCGACCGTTGCGCCGCGGATCTCGGGGTCTCCCGCCGACCACAGGTTTGCGTCGGGGCCGACCACGGTCATTGCAGCGAAGGTGGTCTGCAGCGGCTCGTTGAACGTCGCGCTCACCCGGTCGGGACCGGCACTCAGGGCCG
Organism: uncultured Actinomycetes bacterium; assembly: GCA_903911165.1. Classification (GTDB taxonomy): domain Bacteria; phylum Actinomycetota; class Actinomycetes; order Mycobacteriales; family Mycobacteriaceae; genus Mycobacterium. The sequence continues at coordinate 1,266 of CAIWCQ010000448.1, forward strand.
CATTGGCGGGCGGGTCCGAGGCGATCATGGCGGTGTGCGCCCAGGCCGGACCGATACCCGTCACGACGCCGAGCGCGACAAGGGCCGCGATGACCGCCCGCGTCCATGCCACCGGGGTGCACCCCGTCACCGCCACGTCCTACAACACTCCCAGGCGGGCCATCAGGTCGGCCTCGATGCCGTCGAGTTGATCGCTGATGGCGCCCTGCGCGGTGCGCCGACCTTGTCCCGGCATGTTCTCGGCTGCCGTCACCGCCGCCGCCAGCGCGCTCAGTCGATCGGTCATCGCGGCTACGAAATAGGCGTTCTCGGCGTCCCCGGATTCCTTATCGGCTACGAGACGCAATGTCTTTTCGGCCCCCGAAATGCGGGCCGACAGGCGTCCACCCTGGCCGGAGAATTGCCCCAGTGCGGTAAGGGGGACGCCGAGGCGGTCCGCACGTCGTTCGTCGATCGCACCGCGGGCGGCCATCGCCGCCCGGTAGGCAAGCGGTATGGCCACCGGCGCCAGCAGGCGGGATACGCCAAGTGTTCGGCGCACCCGGCTGGGGGAGAGCAACCGGCCCTCTCGCTTGGTGCGCAGTTGGGTCTCGGCAATCTTCACCGCCGCTCGGTCGCTGTCCTTCTGTGCCTTGAGTTGGGCCTTGATCGCCCTGCCCTGGGACGTCGCGGTGGCCTTGATGCGTTTGGCCTCGTTCTTGGCGGCAAGCTTGGCCTCCAGCTTGCCCTTGGCCTTCAGGGCGCGGGCCTCCGCACGTCTGGTCGCCCGGCTTTTGCGCGTGAACAACAGGCCCATGGCCGATTCCTCCCATCGTCGGCGACCGACGGGACGAAGGTCGACGGTCGGTCGAGGCCACCCTATCCTCCGGGCCAAGCGGAAGTTTCACGACCTGCGGGTATGCCACAATCGAACGAACTCCGCAAACCCGGGTGCCGTAGGGTGCCCGCTCGTGTCAGGGGACGTGTGTGAACCGGTCGCAACGGCGCGCCGCGGTGATCAGCTGGGCTGTCACCGCGGCTGTGCTCTGCGGTGGGGTGGGTGCTGCTCCAGCCCAAGCCGACCCGGCTGATGCGAATCAATCCAGCGCCGAGGTCGGCGGGAAACCTCGCGCGCGGAGCCAGTCGCCGGCTACCCGCCCCGACGATGCGGTCGCATACCGCCGACCGGTCGGCCGGGCCGCGGTACGTGCGCCCGCCGGTGCGCCCACCCATACCGCCACCGCCGGGGAGACGGGCGAGTGGCCGTGTCACTTACCGTGGCTCTGGCCGGTGCCGCCCGAACCGGTCACAAGCACCCGCGCAATGGCGGCCGTGCCGACCGTGGTCTCGTCGCCGGTCCTGCCGCCGGTCCTGTATCCGACGCTCGCTGAACGGCCATTGCCCGGTTTCGCCGCCGAGGCACTGGCCGGCATCGCGGCATCAGGCCCGGAGGTCTCTCAGATGCTGCCGCCGGCTTCGCCCGCCGGCGCACTCCCTCCTTCCCCCGCCCCCTCTCCGGCCCGTTCTCCTGGGGCCTTGGCCGCGACGGCCTCCGTGCCGCGCTCCGTACCCGCACCGGCCAGCCCGGCTGAAGCGCTCACCCCACCCGAGGCACCCGTGCCGCAACGCGGCGACGTCATGCCGCCAGCGGCCGCCCGCCTGGGCTATCCGGGCTACCTCCGCGACGCCGACATCGCGCAGATCGCCGCACTGGCCCTGTCCGGACTTGCGGGGATCCTCGGGATGACCGCGCTCGGTGGCTTCCTCGGCTATCGCCAGGCCAAGGTGGGTTACATGCTGCGAGCAGGCGGCATCGCCCGGTTCCTGCAGTGACCGGCAACCGGGTCACCGGGGCGGTCAATGACGTCCTCGCTCTGGCGCCCCGACATGGCGAGGTCTCACTGGCGGTCCTGGTGGCTGCGGTCGGCGAGCACCGGGAACGGCGAATCGAAGTGAGTACGGCGGTGCTGCCGGTGGGGGTGTCGGGGCAGTGGCGGCAGTACTGCGATTACGACGAGTTCTTGATCCAGGACGGCCTCCCCACGGCCGATCGCACCCTCGCCCACGAGTTGGGTCACCTGGTTCTCGGCCACGACGGGATGCCGGTCATCGAGGTGGCGCGGGAAGCAGCCGAACTCGCCAGCGATGATCTGATCAGCTACATGCTCAACCAACGCACCGGTTGCCTGGGGCCGGGTGGCGAGGACATCGAGCAGGAGGCCGAGGACTTCGCGGCATTATTGATCTATCGGCTCGGCCGGCTGCCCAGCGACCGGTCCTCGATCGTCCAAGTCCGCCTCGGAGAGGCGTTTGGTTGACCGTCTGGGTCATCGCCGGCCTGCTGGGTTTGGCGACCGGTCTGCGGATCGGATGGGCCATGGTGAACCACCTGTCGGTCGTCAGCACCGCGATGATCGTCGCCCTGGGCAGCCTCGCCATGGTGGCGGCGTTGAACTGGGCCCCGCTGACCCTGCTCGTCGACGCCGCGCTGGGCTGGCCCAACATCGCCATTGGTCTCAGTCAGGTGGCCTTGGTCGCCTCGGCCACCGGAAGCTGCGTGATGATCACCTCTGTTGCCTCGACGCTGCAGCCCGAAGTGACCCGGCGCCGTGCCGTAATGCAGTACTGCCTGGGGGCGCTGATCGCGACGCTGGCCCTAGCGCTCTTCCTCGCCGGGGAGCGCCAGCCGGAGATGGCGCCGCGGGAGTATCTGGCGCGTAACCTCGGCTCCGCGAATACAGCTCTGCACTGGCTCGTTCCACTGCTGTACGTGCTGCTGGCCCTGACCCTGGTGTCGTGGGTCGGTATGCGCCTATCTAATCCCAGCCGCCGCGGGCGGGCGCTGTTCATTTTCACCGTCGGCAGCGCGCTGATCGTGGGGGCCAGCGCCTTCCTGTTGATACGCGCCGTGGGCTCCACGCCTCTTGTGGGTGTCGGGACCGCGGCGACCCTGTTGGTGAGCGCCATGGCCGTCGTCGCAGTCGGCTCGCTACTTCCCGCAGTCGAGGATTGGGTCGGTGCGCGCCGTGAACTGCACCTGATCGGGCCGCTGCGCCGGGAGATGGCGCGCCGACACCGGGATATCGCCATCGGAGTTAGGCCCCGCGGCCCGCTGGTTTTCCTTGTGGCCGAACAACTTTCGTTGATCTCAGACGCCCTTTACCTGGAGGCCACGGATATGGAGGCAACGAATCCTCAGGCCTCCGAGGAGCGTCCTGAATCAGGCGTCACCGCATCCGAGCAGGCGCTCGCCGTCGCTCGTTGGGTTCATGCCGACGCGGCCACCGCTTTTCCTGGCCGGGGCTGGCTTCGGCAACCGACTAGTTGCTCAGATCGGGAGTGGATCCTGGAAATCGCGCGCCAGTACCGAAGCCTCGACAGTGATGCCAGGTGACGGGACCCCAGGTGACGGGACCCCGGGTGACGGGCTGAGGCCGTTCAGGCGTCCAAATGCTCCCGGCGCCGCAGTTCGTCGACTTTTTCCACGACGTCCCGCTGCGCTTCCGGGGACAGGCCGACGGTCCGGGCGGCGATCCGGCGGACGCCGTCGTCGCGCATGCTTGCCAGGAAGGTGAGCTCGGCGTCCAACTTCTCGTAGTAGGCATCGTCGGTGAAGTACTCAGGTTTGATCCGGAAGAAGTTGGCCAGCGCGGTCATCGTTGTGGCCGACGGGTTGGTTCGGTTACCCGACCGCAGCTGCGAGAGATACGGCGCCGACATGGTGATGCCCTCAGCCTTGAGCGCGCCGATCACCTCAGCTGACGTGTGAGGGCCGCGGCCCGGGGGGTACACCGTTTCGAACAGCCGGTTGAGCCTGGCTGAAAATGTGGTGCTCATCGAGTGTGACCTCCAGAATGCGAACGGATCAGCTAAGAAGATCCCCTACGTGTTTGCTGTCTAATGTAGCGGGTCGCGAACAAAACGCCAAGCGCAAACTCGTTCCCAGGGCGGTCCCAGCTCGGTTCTGGTCGCTTTGGCCGGGTGTGCGGGAGGCGGGAATGTCCCGGATCGGAACCGGAAAAGCTGTGCTTAGGCTGAGAAAGGCCCGTTCGATCGGGGTGCGGGAGTCGTTTGGCGTTCCGATTCGCGATGCCCGGAGATGCACCGCGATCTATTGGTCAGGCAACCAACCCTCGCGTCGGCTGTGCCGCCGTTGGCCGTTTGCTGGAAACCTTCAGGCAACCTTAAGTCTGCTATCAGGCTGGCGCGACGCCCTGTTCACGCGGCGAGCAGCATGGCCAGAATTGCGGTGTCCGGGTGGCTGATCGGGTCCACTCCGACCCGACTGATCATGCCGGTGACCGTCCCGTCCGCCTCCGCTTCCACCCACGCGGCGCGATGCTCTAGGCCGAGGTGGGGCAGACCGGGCAGCAGAAGGCATCCGGATGCTGCGCCCGAGCACTCCGGAAGCGAAGGGGTGGTTTCCGAGGGTGGATGCAACATGATCAGCGCAGGGGGTTGTTTCCCGGCGAAATATCCGGGGGCAATCGCCTGCTCGCCCACCACCGTGCCTTCGGCGAGAACCAACCCCACCGTCCCGGGCTGCGGGCGTTCCGGCAATTCCTCGCGCACTCCGAAAATCGTTGTGGTGGACAGCAGGCCAGGCAGCGATGCAACGCGAACCGCAACCATCAGCAGTTGAGCCCACTCCTTGGTGGAGTTCGGCCAGCGACCCAAAACTACGAAGCCTTTCAGTGTGCCGCCGGAATGGAAGGGCGCGATCTCGACCGCGCATCCTGAGTTGCTCTCCATTTCGCCTCCGCGACCGGTTCACACCGGAATGTCACACCGGAATGTCACACCGGTACGTCGCATCAGCATGAGGTAGGCGGACGCTGGCACACGACACGACACGAGTGCCGGGGCAAGAAAAATTCGCCGGCCCTCAGCCGAAGATGAGGCCCTTGGTCTGGGAGGTCGCTGCCGCGAAGCGATTTTGCACGTCCGCCCAATTCACCACGTTCCAGAACGCTTTGACGTAGTCGGCCTTGACATTTTTGTACTGCAGGTAGAAGGCGTGTTCCCACATGTCGACCTGCAGTAGCGGAATAATGCCCAGCGGCACGTTCGCCTGCTGGTCGTAGAGCTGGAACGT
>CAIWCQ010000449.1 GCA_903911165.1 uncultured Actinomycetes bacterium
GATTTTTATGAGCACCCGCTTGTCGCGGCGGCCGCCAAACTCGCCGACGACCACGGCTTCACTACCTTCTATGTGCCCGAGCACACCCACATTCCGATCAAGCGCGAGGCAGCACACCCGACGACCGGTGACGAATCCCTGCCCGATGACCGCTATATGCGGACTCTCGACCCCTGGGTCAGCCTCGCCACCGCGGCAGCCGTCACGTCGCGGGTTCGGCTGGCCACGGCCGTCGCACTGCCCGTCGAGCACGATCCGATCAGCTTGGCGAAAACCATTGCCTCACTTGATCACCTCTCCGGCGGCCGGGTCAGCGTCGGCGTCGGTTACGGCTGGAACACCGACGAGTTGGGTGACCACAACGTTCCACCGGGCCGTCGCCGCACCATGCTCCGGGAGTACATCGAGGCCATGCGCGAGCTGTGGACCGCCGAGGAAGCCGCCTACGACGGCGAGTTCGTCTCCTTCGGTCCGAGTTGGGCCTGGCCCAAACCCGTGCAGGCACACATCCCGGTTCTCGTCGGCGCGGCCGGTAACGAGAAGAACTTCAAATGGATCGCGCGATCGGCCGACGGCTGGATCACCACCCCGCGCGATGTCGACATCGACCAACCGGTGGCTCTGCTGCAGGAAATCTGGGCCGACGCCGGCCGTGATGGCACTCCACGGATCGTGGCGCTGGACTTCAAACCGGTGGCCGAAAAACTCGAACACTGGCAGCAGATCGGCGTCACCGAAACCCTGTTCGGACTCCCCGACAAGCCCGCCGACGAGGTTGCGGCCTACGTGGAACGGCTGGCCGGGAAGCTCGCCGCGCTCACCTGAGCGCGCAACCCGACGCCCACCGATCAGGCCGAGGCGTAGTTCGCCTCGCCGCGGGGGTGCACCGCAATCCGGGCCCCGATCGGTTCGCCGTCGCTGAGCAGGCCCAGCAGTTCAGGGTCGTCGACCAGTGCCATGAAGCGGCTGTCGTCCGCCTCGAGTCGGCCGATCACGATTCCGGTGCGCACCGGCCAGTCGTAGCGAACCGTGTAGGTCTCAACGGTGGCCGGGCCGTCGGCCCGGACGGTCAGCGGAACCTTCGGCCGGGCTGCGACCTCGGCACGCAACGCGGCACTGTTGTCTTGCGTCCACTCGGCCGGTGCAGTCGAGTAGATCCCTACCGAGTACTTGCTGATGATGCCGCCGTTTGCGCCCACCAACCCGAATGCTCCTGGGGCGCAACGCATCGCATTCACCGTCTCGGCGATCGCGTGCAGCGAGTAACTATTACCCGGGCCGCCGAAGTACGGCAGACCGCCGGTGAGCGTCAGCCCGCGGGGATCATCGACCGCCAGGCCGGTGCCATCGCAGATGTTGAACACCGGCACCGGGAAGCAGCTGTAAAGATCGAATGTCGCAATGTCATCGAGTCCCACTCCGGCCACCGTCAGCGCTTCGCTCACCGCCAGCACCGACGCCGAGTTGTAGCTCAGATCGGCGCGGTCAAGCAGGGGTTGGTCGACGAGATCGGCGTGCCCGTGGAGGTAGACCCACCTGTCCTCGGGCACACCCAGGCGCTGGGCTGCGGCGGTCGACATCAGCACCACAGCGGCGCCCTGATTGACCTGATCGCGGGCCACCAGCAGACGCGGGTACGGGTCACAGATCATCCGGTTGTCGGCGTCTACGTTCACAATCTCGGCGACGGTGCGTTCCACCGGCGACGCCGAATACGGATTCGCGGCAGCCACTGCGGAGAACGGCGCGAACAACTCGGCCATCGCACGGCGGTAATCCGGCGGGCTCAGGCCCACCCGGTGGCGGCGGGCGTTTTCCAGCAACCCGTACTGGGCCGGCGCCCCGATCAGACCATGCGCGACGGTGTACTCGCTGAACAGGCCCTCGTAGCCGTAGCCGCGATCGGTGAGTTGACCCTCGACGGACTCGCCGTGGTCGGGTTTGTCACCACCGGCGTCGGCGCGGTTGGCGAACGTCCGCAGCGTCGAACCGTTCTCCGATCCGAGCACCATCACGACGTCGGCCTCGCCCGCGGCGATCGCGCCGGCGAACTCGGTGACCACATGCTGCGGACCCTGTCCCCCAATCGGTTCCAGCACCGCGCGGGCCGGTGCTGCCCCCACCCGTCCGGCCACCGATCGCGGATAGTTATTCGAAGCGCCCAACGGTGCCATGCCCCGGCCGGAGATCTCGAACTGCCGCAGGCCCACGA
>CAIWCQ010000450.1 GCA_903911165.1 uncultured Actinomycetes bacterium
CCCGGCATCCAGGAAGTCGCGACGTTCTCCGTCGACGTCGAAGGACCGGAGGGTTCGGTGGCGGTGGCCAACGCCCACGGCACCGTCACCGGCGCGGCCGGCGGGGTGCTGCTACGCCCCTTCGCCCGCCTGATCTCCCAATCCGGCGACAGCGTCACCACCTACGGCGAACCCTGGGACATGAACTAGGCCGTTAGTCGCGCCGCCGCTGCGGCGATGCGTTCGTCGGTTGCCGTCAGCGCTATCCGGACGTGTCGCCCCCCGCTCGTCCCGTAGAAGTCGCCCGGTGCCACCAGGATGCCGCGCACGGCCAGCCAATCCACCGTGTCCCGGCACGGTTCACCCCGCGTCGCCCACAGGTACAGCCCAGCCTCGGAGTGCTCCACGGTGAAACCGGCCGACCGCACCGCACCCAGCAGCACCTCACGCCGGCGCGCGTAGCGGCCCCGCTGCTCGACCTGGTGCGCGTCGTCCTCGAGTGCGGCCACCATTCCGGCCTGTACCGGGGTCGGCACCATCATGCCGGCGTGCTTGCGAACGGCGAGCAATTCGGCGACGGCGCCCGCGTCGCCGGCGACGAATCCGGCCCGGTAACCGGCCATCGAGGAGGATTTGGACAGCGAATGGACCGCGAGCAGTCCGCGGTGGTCACCCCCACTGACCGCCGGATGCAACACCGACACGGGGTGTTCCTCCCAACCCAGGCCCAGGTAACACTCGTCGGAGACCACCAGAGCGCCCCGCTCACGAGCCCACTCGACGACCTTGCGCAGATGGTCGGCGCCCAGCACCCTGCCGGTGGGGTTACTCGGCGAATTGAGGTACATCAGCGCCGGAGAGCGCGGGCCCACCTGGGTCAGCGAATCCGCCGCCACCACCTGGGCGCCGGCCAACCGGGCTCCGACCTCATAGGTGGGGTAGGCCAGTTCGGGCACGACGACCAGGTCGTCGGCGCCCAGGCCGATCAGTGACGGCAGCCAGGCGATGAGTTCCTTGGTTCCGATCACCGGCAGCACGGCGTGCTCCGTCACAGTGATGGCGTATCGGCGGCCCAGTGCGGCCACCACCGCGGCGCGAAGTTCGCCGGTTCCCGCCGTGAGGGGGTATCCGGGCGAGCTGGCCGCCCCGGCAAGCGCGGCCTGGATTACCGGCGCGACGGGGTCGACTGGCGTCCCGACCGACAGATCGACGATGCCGTCGGGATGGGCACGCGCGGTAGCGGCCGCCTCAGCCAAGGTGTCCCAGGGGAACACCGGCAGCGACGCCGAAACCGGGCGAAGCACCCGCGGCGGGGTCCGAGCCGTCAGTCGTCCTCGGCCTTAGGCGGGAGGTCCTTGACCACCTGCGGATCATTCGCGGTGAGACCCACCTTCGAGGCGCCGCCCGGTGAGCCCAATTCGGCGAAGAAGTCGGCGTTGATCTGGGTGTACTGCGACCACTGCTCGGGCACATCGTCTTCGTAGTAAATCGACTCCACCGGGCATACCGGTTCGCACGCGCCGCAGTCCACACACTCGTCGGGGTGGATGTAGAGCATGCGTTCGCCCTCGTAGATGCAGTCGACCGGGCACTCCTCGATACATGCCTTGTCTTTGATGTCGACGCATGGTTCAGCGATCGTGTACGTCACGACGGTTCTCCTCGATGTGCTCTTCGTCGCCTGTGGGTGGGTGGGCCAACTGAAGGCCAAGTATCCGGTGCGCGCGTCCGGATAGCTCAGTCAGTGTGCCCTAAATCGTGTTCGTCTCCCCGATTCTAAGGGTTGCGTCCATCACAACCTCACGCCGCACGCTTGCCGTAGGTGGTGGTGCGCTGGCGCGCCGGCCGCCCGATGCCCTCGGCGATGGCCACCAGCTCGGCGGCACTCTTGGCTGAGCCGTGCTGCGAACCTGCCATCCGGGAGATGGTCTCCTCCATCAGGGTGCCGCCGAGATCGTTGGCACCGCCGGTCAGCATCACCTGGCTGCGCTGTGCGCCGAGTTTCACCCAGCTGGTCTGGATGTGGGGGATCCGGCCGTGCAGCATGATGCGCGCCAGCGCGTGCACCGCGCGGTTGTCGCGATGGGTGGGACCCGGGCGGGCGGCACCTGCCAGGTACAGCGGTGAGGACTGGTGCACGAACGGCAATGGGACGAACTCGGTGAAGCCGCCGGTGCGGTCCTGGATCGCGCGCAGCACATTGATGTGGGCGACCCAGTGCGAGGGTGTGTCGACGTGGCCGTACATCATCGTCGAACTCGACCTCAGTCCGATTTCGTGCGCAGTGCTGACGATATCAACCCACAGCGATGTGGGCAGCTTGCCTTTGGTGAGCACCCAGCGCACCTCGTCGTCGAGGATCTCCGCAGCGGTGCCGGGGATGGTGTCCAGTCCCGCCTCCCGCAGGCTGATCAGCCACTCGCGGATGCCCATTCCGCTCTTGGTCGCGCCGCTGGCGATCTCCATGGGCGAGAACGCATGCACGTGCATCGACGGCACCCTCGCCTTCACTGCCCGCACCAGATCCGCGTAGCCGGTGACGGGTAGTTCGGGGTCGATGCCGCCCTGCATGCAGACCTCGGTGGCACCGGCCACATGGGCCTCCCAGGCGCGATCGGCCACCTCGCTGGTGGTCAACGAGAACGCATCGGCGTCGCCCTTGCGTTGCGCGAACGCGCAGAACCGACAGCCGGTGTAGCAAATGTTGGTGAAGTTGATATTCCGGTTGATCACGAAGGTGACGTCATCGCCGACGGCATCCTTGCGAAGCGAATCTGCCAGTGCCGCAACAGCATCCAGCGCCGGACCGTCCGCGGTTGCCAGCGCGAAATACTGGGCATCGCTACAGCCGGCCGGGTCGCGCTCGGCTGAGCGCAGCGCTGCGGCGACATCAGAGTCGACGCGCTCGGGCACCCTGGCTGCGAGCTCTCCGACCCGGTCCCGGATGGATTCCCAGTCGCCGAAGGCGTTACCGAGGTCGCTGCGGGCCTCCGTCCGCCGGCCCTCCGTGTCGATGGTGCTGTGCAAGTCGATTCGGCCCAGCGATTCGGTGGCCTCGTCAGGCTCCTGCCAGGGAAGTCCGGTCGGGTTGATATCACGGGCCAGGCCGGTAACGGGGTCGGCAAGGGCGGCGACGTGGGCAGCCACCCGCGGGTCGATCCAGGCCGCCCCGGCTTGCACGTACTTCGGCTGGGCGGTGAGGCGTTGCACCAATTCGAAGCCGGCCTCCGCAGTGACCGCCGCCAGTTCATCGAGGGCGGGCCAGGGCCGTTCCGGGTTGACGTGATCCGGCGTCAGCGGGGACACCCCACCCCAGTCGTCGACACCCGCCCCCAGCAGAGCCACGCACTCATGGCGCGACACCAGGTTGGGCGGGGCCTGGACCCGCATGTCGGGACCGAGCACCAGTCGGGCCACCGCGACGGTTGCCAGGAAGTCGTCGAACCCGGCATCCGGTGCGTCCGCCATCGCGGTGGCGTCCTTCGCCCGGAAGTTCTGCACGATGACTTCCTGGATGTGCCCGAACTCCTTGTGCACCCGCCGGATCGCATGCAGGGTGTCGGCGCGCTCGGCGAGGGTCTCCCCGATGCCCACCAGGAGCCCGGTGGTGAACGGGATGGACAGTCGGCCGGCATCGGTCAGCGTGCGAAGCCGGACGGCGGGGTCCTTGTCCGGGCTTCCGTAGTGGGCCTCGCCCTTGACCTCGAAGAGCCGACGCGACGTGGTTTCCAGCATCATGCCCATCGACGGAGCCACCGGCTTGAGCCGGGAAAGCTCAGTCCAACTCATCACGCCCGGATTCAGGTGCGGCAGCAGACCGGTCTCCTCCAGCACCCGAATAGCCATCGCCCGCAGATAAGACAGCGTCGAGTCGTAGCCGCGTTCGTCGAGCCACTCCCGGGCCTGCGGCCACCGTGCCTCCGGCCGGTCGCCGAGGGTGAACAGCGCTTCCTTGCAGCCGAGTTTGGCGCCACGGCCGGCCAGTGCGACGACCTCATCGGGCTCGAGGTACATGCCCCGGCCGCCGGCCCGCAGCTTGCCCGGCACCGTGACGAAGGTGCAGTAGTGGCAGGTGTCGCGGCACAGGTGGGTGAGTGGAATGAACACCTTGCGCGAATAGGAGACGGACAACCGGCCCAACGAATCCCGATGGCC